>SXVE01000079.1 GCA_005790265.1 Acidobacteriota bacterium
AAAATGCCGCAGCCGTAAAAAACGCCGTTTTCGATGCGCGTCGGATTCGCTAATTTCGTATCAATCGGATGAACCGTGTCCGTGTGTCCGAGCAGCAGAATTTGTTTCTGCGATTCGTTTGCAGCGGGAAAAGCGCGAACGATTATATGCTCGCCGCAATTTTCCGCAAAAGTTTTTTCGATTGTAAAATTCGCCGCCAAATCGCGCGTTTCCGCTTCGATCCAAGCAGCGATTTCCCGGCTTTTCTTCGCGTTGTAAGACGGCGATTCGATTTCGACGATGTCGCGAATCGAATTCAGAAAAATTGATTGGCGGTTTTGATAATAAGCGAGAATTTCAGCGGCGTTCATTAAATGATTTTCTGGTAAGTTAACCTTTCTGATTCTTAAATCTGCGGCTCAGCGAAAATATTGGATTGTCCGCTGAGCCGCAAAATACGCGAAGAAAAAATGTCCGTGATTTTTATTGGTGAATTTTAATTCTTTTTCGCCGCGTTGTTTGTCGTCGCTTCGCCGCCCAAAATTTGATTGAGCATTTCGCCGAGACGATAACCGGCGAGCGCGAGCTGTTGCTCGGCAAGACGAAACGCGTTTTTCTTATATTTGGCGGACGGCGTTTGAAAGCGAATCAGATCGTTGGAAAAAACATCGGTCGGATTGTACGCGAAACTTTCTTTCTGCCATTCGTTAAAATTTCCGAGCGCGAGCCGGTTTTGCGTGCGCGCAGACGGATATTTTTTCATCATCGAATTGGCAATCGGCGGCAGATAATCGGTGTCGCACGCGTCGTTTTGCCGCGCGATGGTGCGCCCGACGATTGAATCCCAGAACCAGTGCAGATTTTCGCTGCGCTCGCGCGGCGTTTCTTTCGGATTGAGCAGAAACAAATTTCCGCCCTGATCGCCTTTCGGCTCAAATTCGGTGATGCGCGCCGACGTGTGCAGCGGTTGGTGAATATCGCCGCCGAGATGCAGAATCCACGCGAGCGCAATCGCTTTTTCCTGATCGGATTCGGAAGCGTCGCGCAGCGTTTTTTCAAAATCGTAAAGTTTCTCGACCGCTTTGCCGCCGTCTTCGTCGCTCTTTAAATACTCGATTTTGCCACCGGTCGTCGTCCAGAAAGTGTCGGCATAATGCCAGTTGCCGTGGTGATATTTATCGTAGCGTTCTTTGAATTTGCGGTCGCGCACGATGTCCGCCCACGTCGCGGCGATCATAAAAAGCTCGCGCTGTTTCGTCGCGGCGGAACGCGAATCGGACGAATAGAAAACGCTCAAATCCGCGTCTTCCGGCGCGGCGAGCAAAATTCGCGTCGCTTGTTCGCGCGCCTGCGCGGTCATTCGCTGCCACGCGATGTAAGCGGAAAGTTTGTGTCCGGCATCGTCCCAAGCCGATGCGGAAAATGCACAAGTGCTGATTAATAAAGCGATTAGAAAAGTTTTTACGACTGTTTTTAACATTTGATTTTCTCTCTTTTACCAACGATTTTAACGAAATCGGCTGGTAAGACAAAGCAGCGGCAAAGTTTAATGTTGACGGTTCATCTCGGCTGCCTTCACGCGCGCAGAAAAATCTTGAAATAATTCGCCGAAAATTGCAAAAATTCCTTTTCCTGCCGTTCAGAAAATGGAAGATAAAAAGCATTGGAATTTTAGTGCAGTGAGGAACAAAGAAATGCAAGTTTTATTAACGCAAAATCGAACGACAGAATTAACCGCACCTCGAAACAACAGAGAATTCGGCACGAAAATCGGCATCATCGGAAAACTTTTCGGCTGTTGGCATAAAAATTTGAGTCGCCCGTTTTCCAGTGAAAAATCATCGTATCGCACTTGTCTTCACTGCGGCGCGCGCAAACATTTCGACGCTGATAATTTGAAAACTTTCGGACCGTTTTATTATCCGCCCGTGGCGCGGACGGAAATGACGGCAATCAGATACAAAGGCGTTCATGCAGTTTGAAAAAATCAGCGAGAACTTTTGCGCTGATTGAGATTAAACACGCTTGTCAGACAAACCGAAAAAGGCTTTGACGTTTTATTCGTCAAAGCCTTTTTGTGAAGATGTAAGGAGATTTTTCGAGGTCAAAAAGAAAAGAGAAAAACAACACATTGATTTACCGAATTAATCGGCAAAATATGATGCAATCATAAACTCCGACCGACTTTGAAAATCTATGATTGTTAATTTGCTCTTTCAAGTGACGATTTTTGACCGTCTATTTTTAACGCGACAAAAATTGGTTTCGGCTATCAGTGCGGAAAGTTTTTTGTGAGATTTTGAAATATTTATAATATTCCTTTCAAACTCTGCTAAAATTTTACGGTTCTTAAAATTTATCGTATTGATAAGAGTATTTGATGTTTCAACCTCACGAAATTACCGGCTTGCTTATCGCTTGGAACGACGGCGATCAAGCGGCGCTTGATAAATTAATGCCGCTCGTCGAAAAGGAATTGCGCCGCCTTGCCGCGCAGCAAATGCGGCGGGAAAATCAGGATCACACGCTGCAAACGACCGCGCTCGTTAACGAAGCGTATCTGAAATTAATTGATCAAACTCAAACGAAATGGCAGAACCGCGCGCATTTTTTCGCGCTTTCGTCAAAAATAATGCGGCGCGTTTTGCTTGATTACGCGCGCACGCAAAAACGCTCGAAACGCGGCGGCGATGCCGTGCATCTGGAAATTTCCGAAATTTCTGTGCTGATTCCCGCAATCAACGAAGATTTAATCGCGCTCGACGCGGCGCTTGACCGACTTGGCGAATTCGACCAGACGAAGAGCCGCATTGTCGAAATGCGTCATTTCGGCGGTTTATCGGTTGAAGAAGTCGCCGAAGTGATGCATATCGCGCCGATTACGGTGATGCGTCACTGGAGTTTGGCAAAAGCCTGGCTGCGGCGAGAGCTGCGCGGAATTGATGAAGAAAAGGGAACGGCGGCAGCCGAAGACGAATAAACATCGAAAACACGCCGCATATAGCTTTCCGATTCTTTTGTCGCGTAATTAAGTGGAGAGAAAATTATGGACGCTCTGCGCTGGCAAAAAATAGAAGAGATTTACAATTCCGCGCTTGAAATAGATGCGAAAAGTCGAGTCGAGTTCGTTCACACGGCTTGCCGCGACGATTTGCAGCTGTGCTACGAAGTAAAATCGCTGCTGGCGGAAACCGATGCCGAAGACGACTTTTTGAAAGATTCGCTGTTAGTTTCCGGTTTATCTGTTCTGCAAAAGAAGGAGGAAAAATCTCTCGTCGGAGAAAAAATCGGACGTTTCGCTATTATCGAATTGCTCGGACAAGGCGGAATGGGCGAAGTTTTTTTAGCTGAAGACGCGCAGCTCGCGCGCCGCGTCGCATTAAAAGTGTTGCCGGTTTTTCTCACCGAAGATTTGGACAGCGTGCGGCGATTTCGCCACGAAGCCCGCGCCGCTTCGATTATTTCGCATCCGAATATCGCGCACATTTATGAAACCGGCGAAACCAACAATCGTTATTTTATCGCGATGGAATATGTCGCGGGCGAAACGCTGCGGGCGTTTTTGAAAAGAGAACAACCGGACATCAATCAATCGCTCGACATCGTAACGCAGATTGCCGAAGCGCTCACGGCGGCGCACGGCGCAGGCGTCATTCACCGCGACATCAAACCGGAAAACATCATCGTCAAAAACAGCGGCTTGATTAAAATTCTCGATTTCGGCTTGGCGAAACTTTCCGCCATCGAAGACGAAAAAGAAGCGCAGCTGACCAAATCTTTTATCACGACTTCCGGTTTGATAATGGGAACCGTCGCGTATATGTCGCCCGAACAGATTCGCGCGCGCGGCGTCACTTTTACAACCGATATTTGGAGTTTGGGCGTGGTTTTATATGAATTGCTGACCGGCGCGCGCCCATTTGAAGGCGAAACGCAGGGCGATTCGATTGCTTCGATTCTGCGCACCGAACCGCTCGCGCCGTCCGCGCTCAACGCGAAAATTCCCGCCGGACTGAGCGCGATTGTAATGAAAATGCTGCGCAAAAGCGCCGACGAGCGTTATCAAACCGCTGATGCTTTGCTCGCCGACTTGAATTTTCAGAAGAAAACCGATTTTCGCTTTAATCCGCTGCAATTTGCCGCCCGCGCGGATAAAAAAACGTTCAATCTTAAATATTTAGCTGATTTTCTTAATAAACACCACGCCGGATTTGCCGCCGGAGTAATTGTCGCGCTCATCGTCGCGATCACCGGTTTTTGGTTTTTCGCCGATTATTCGGGCAGCAATGCGCCCGGTTTGCTTGCCGAAAACGCCGCTGTCGAATCGGTCGCCGTAATTCCTTTTGCCTTCCAAAATAATAACAGCGCCGACGATTATCTCGCCGAGGGAATTACCGATTCGCTGATCAGCCGTTTGTCGCAAATCCGAAAATTAAAGGTCAAATCGCGCAATTCGGTTTTTCAGTATAAAGGCAAAAACGTCAGCGCGCAGATTGTCGGTCGCGAATTGGCAGTGGCGGCGGTTTTATTCGGACAAATCTTCGAAAACGGCGATGATTTGACGCTTAACCTCGAATTGGTCAACGCACAAAACGGAAATCGTCTTTGGGGAAAACATTATCAAAAGAAAAAATCGGAAATTCCAGCTTTGCAGAATGAAATTTCGCGCGATGTTTCAAACGCTCTTTATCCGCAGCTTTCCGCTGCCGAAGTGCAAAAACTGACGAAAAAAACGACGGAAAACGCGCAGGCGAACGATTTATATTTGCGCGGACGTTTTCACTGGAACAAGCGGACGGCGAAAGATATGCAAAAAGCGATTGATTATTTCGAGCAAGCGACCTCGCTCGATCCGAATTTCGCGCTCGCTTACGCCGGTCTTGCCGAATCTTACGTGCTCGCTTCCGGTTACGCGATTGCCGCGCCGCAGCAATCGTTTCCGCAGGCGAAAACGGCAGCGCAGCGCGCGATTGAAATTGACGAAACGCTCGCCGAAGCTCACAACGCGCTCGCTTATGCGCTTTTCAATTACGACTGGAATTTCGCCGAATCCGAACGCGAAATCGAGCGCGCCATCGAACTCAACCCGAACTATTCGACCGCTTATCACTGGCGCGGCAACGCCAATCTGCTCGCGGTCGGCAAATACGAAGAAGCGATTGATTCGCTTAAAAAAGCGCAGGAACTTGATCCGCTGTCGCTGATTATCAACGCCGATTTAGCGACCGGCTATCTTTACGCGCGCCAGTTTGACCGCGCCGTC
>SXVE01000586.1 GCA_005790265.1 Acidobacteriota bacterium
GATGACCGAAACCGCCGCCATTCTGCATAACGCCACCGCGCGCAGTTTGATTCTGCTCGACGAAATCGGGCGCGGAACTTCAACGTTCGACGGGCTTTCAATTGCCTGGGCGGTCGCCGAATTTCTGCATAATTCGCCGGAACATTCGGCGAAAACTCTTTTCGCAACGCATTATCACGAATTGACCGAGCTGGCGGAAAACCTTCCGGGAGCGCGCAATTATCAATTCACCGCCGCGGAAAGCGACGGCGAAGTTGTTTTCCTGCATAAATTAGAAAAAGGAAAAGCCTCGAAATCCTACGGCATCGCCGTTGCTAAACTCGCCGGTTTGCCGCAAAAAGTGATCGAACGCGCGAAAGATGTTTTGGCGCGGCTCGAAAAATACGAGCTGGCTGTTTTTTCCGGCAATAATACAGCAAATAATGCTTTAGAATTGGCGGCAAGCCGGCAAAGTCGAAGCAAAATGGCGAGCCAGTTTTCCCTTTTCGCGATTTCTAACGAAGCGATCATTGACGAATTGCGCCACGCGGACGTCGAGCGAATGAAACCGGAAGAAGCGAAATTGTTACTGGAAAAACTGCGCGGCAAAATCATTTAGTTGTTCGATAAACGCTTGCCGTTTAACGGCTTACGATAAAAACCGGGCGGGTTTTCGCTGACTGTTATTTCACAAGCGACTTTAACTGTCGGCAAACTGACGCTTTATAAATCACTTTAACTTTGTTAAACTCCGGTTAGATTTTTATGGATTCTGCAAAACTTCTGTCGCTTCCGATCGAACAAAAAATCGGACAGCTGTTATTTATCGGTCTCCCGAGCACACAAATTGATTCGAACGCGCGCCGATTATTACACGAAATTTCGCCGGGCGGCGTTTGTCTTTTCGCCCGCAATATTCACGAAGCCGCGCAGACGCGCCGCTTAGTTGAGACGATTCACGAAAATCTGCCGGTCGTTCCATTAATCGGAATTGATCAGGAAGGCGGTTTGGTGGATCGCCTCCGCCGCGTTATCACGCCGATGCCGGCGGCGAATATCATTCACACGGCGGAAGGCGCGAAAATATTCGCGCGCATCACCGCTGAAATTTTGCGGATGCTCGGTTTTAATATTAATTTCGCGCCGGTCGTTGATGTGATTGATCAAGATCGCGCCCGATTTTCCAATGGCTTGTATTCTCGCTCGTTCGCACAATCAGCCGAAGAAACATTCGTTCTGGCGAAAGCGTATTTGGATGAGCTGCAAAAAAACGGCTGTCTCGGCTGTCTCAAACATTTTCCCGGTTTGGGCGCTGCCGAATCCGATTCGCACGAAAATCTACCGGCGGTTCATCTTTCGGAAAACGAGCTGAATGAAATTGATTTATATCCGTACCGCAATTTTTTGCACACCGGCGCGATTCACGCCGTGATGATCGCTCATGCGACTTATCCGATGAATGATTTGCAGGAAACAGGTCAAAACGGCAAAAGTTTGCCGTCGTCGCTCAGCTACAATTTCGTCACGCGACTGCTGCGGGAAAAGTTGGAATTCAATGGTCTGACTTTGACGGATGATTTGGAAATGGGCGCGATTGTCAAAAATTTCGGCATCGGCGAAGCGTGCAAAATGGCGATTGCCGCCGGTGTTGATATGCTTTTAATCTGCGCCAATCCCGATTCGGTGCGCGAAGGTTTTGCGGCGCTGATGCAAGCGGTTGAAGACGGTGAAATTTCCGAAGACCGCATCAACCAATCTTTGCGCCGTATCGCGGCAGCGAAACATATTATTAACGAACCTCTTCCCTTTGATCCGGCGCGATTGCAGGAACTTTCCGCTCAAATCGGCGAACTGGACAAACAAGTCAGACAAAATTACGGAGGATAAACGATTTTGCGTCAATTATTTACATTTCTTTTTTTATTCGCTTTGATATTTACCTCGTCGTGCCGCGAGCGCAACAACGAATACGTGACGGTCGCGTTATCGGAAAAATTTTCGGCGCTCGATACGTTGACTTCAACCGCTTCGGACGCCGCCGCCGAACGCGTGCGCAGTTTGATGTTCAATTCGCTGGTTAAAAAGAACGAAAGCTTCGATTACGTCGGCGATTTAGCTCAGGAAATCGTCGCTTCGGCTGACGGCAAAGCGATCACTTTTGTTCTGCGCGATAATGTTAAGTTTCATAACGGAAAATCGTTTACATCGGCTGACGTAAAATACACTTTCGACGAGCTTTTCAAAGCCAACGGTTTCAAATCCGGAGCGTTTTTCGACACGGTCAACGGTCAAAAAGCCCCGCACATCACCGCCATCGAAACGCCTGACGCCAAAACGGTCGTTTTTCAAATCAGCCGACCGGCGCTGAAAAATCAGCTTTTATCGAATTTAGTGGCGATTCCGATCATCGCCGACGGAACGGTTGCCGATCAAAAAAATGCTCCCGTCGGAACCGGCGCATTCAAGTTTGTCAATTTCGATCAGTCGCAAAACATCGTCGAACTCGCGGCGTTTCCCGATTATTTTGAAGGCGCGCCGAAAGTGCAGAAACTGCGCGTCAAAACAGTAACCGACGCCAATTCCCTGCAAGCCGAACTGCAAAGCGGCAGCGTTGACATCGCGCCGCTGCCGACTAATCTGTCGCCCGATTCGATTAAATCGCTCGAACAAAATCCGACATTGAAAGTCGAAAAATTCAAAGGCTCGAATATCCAATATTTAGGTTTCAACACCGAATCGCCCGTGCTTAACAACGTCAAAATTCGCCAAGCAATCGGCTACGCCATTGATCGCGAAAAAATTATTAACGAGCTTTTATTCGGTCAGGCGACAATTGCGTACTCAGTTTTGCCCGAAGAATCTTGGGCATTTAATGCCGGGACGAAATACAGTTTTGATCCTGCGAAAGCCAAACAATTGATTCAAGAAGCGAATTATAATAACGAGCCGATTAAGTTTAAATTTTCCGCCGGACAATCGGCAGTAAACAGTTATGCTCAAGTGATTCAAGATTCTCTCAGCAAAGCTGGATTAAACGTGCAGATTGAGACTTTAGAAGCTAACGTTCTGCGCACGCAACTATCTCAGGGACAATTTCAAATGAATACTGGAATCTGGGTTGGCGGGAACCAAGATCCGATCTTTCTTCGTGATCTATTTAGCTCCGGTAAAATTCCGAATGAAAAAACTAAAGTTTCCTGTTGCAACCGAAGCCGCTACGCAAATCCCGAATTCGATTCGCTGATTGAGCAGGCATTCAACGAAACTGACCGCAGTAAAGCCAAACAGCTTTATTTGCGGGCGCAGGAAATAATCAGCACCGATTTGCCGCTGTTCCCGCTCTGGTATCCGGCGAATATGGTTATCGCCACCAAACGAATCAATAACATAAAAATCAGTCCGAGCGGAGACTGGAGTTTTATTAAAGATGTCACGGCTGGAAATTGATATTTCTGCTAAAAATTCAAAATCAGGTTGTTCTGACTTGACAATTTTTTTGAGTTTTGTAGAATTATCATTTGCTAGCGGGAGTAGCTCAGTGGTAGAGCGCGACCTTGCCA
>SXVE01000587.1 GCA_005790265.1 Acidobacteriota bacterium
ACAAAAAAGCCGAGCCGCTGTGCTCGGCTTTTTTGCCGAAAAAACGGTTGTTTGCTTTCTTTAACACTGCTAAAATCAATTTTCGATGACACACCAAAATTTTATCGTTCGCCCTTTGCAGGAAAATGATATAGATGAATGGTTTCGGTTGCGAAAACTGCTTTGGGACGCGACCAGCGACGACGAGCATAAAGCCGAAATGATGGACATTTACGAACATACGGAAACGCAGTTTGTTTTGGTGGCGGAAGCGAGCGCGGGAAAACTCTGCGGATTTCTCGAAGCGAGCATTCGCCCGTTTGTTGAAGACTGTCACAGCGATCACGTCGGATATTTGGAAGGTTGGTTTGTCGAAACGAATTACCGGCGCAGCGGCATCGGCAGAAATTTGGTGCGCGAAGCCGAAAAATGGGCGCGGCGACGCGGAGCCAGCGAGATGGCTTCGGACGCGGAAATCGGCAATGAAATGAGTTTGCAGGCGCATCTCAAACTCGGTTATGAAGAAACTTCGCGCCTCATTCACCTGCGGAAAGAGTTGAAATGAAGGACAAGAAAATGACAATTCAGAATCGGAAACTGCTGTTGTGCTGCGTTTTATGGTTGGTTTTTTCGATAAATTCGGCGAAAGCGCAGTCAATCAATTCGAGTTTTCCAACCGCCGTGACGACGAATGAAATCAGCGGAACGATCAAAGCGCGCGATGTCGGCGATGCGCGTTTGACCAGTTACTATTACACTTTTAACGGCGCGCAGGGCGATATTTTCGTTAATGTCGTGACGACGAACTTAAACGGCGATATTGATATTTTTAATGCTGACGGCTTGCGTCCGCTGACGAAAATTATGGTTTACGCCGACTCCGCGCAGAATGAAACCGGACGAGTCATTTACCTACGCAAACCGGAAAAGTTGATTTTGCGTGTCGAAGGACGAACGCCGAACGACGACGCGGCGACTTTTAAAGTGAAATTCGCGGGAAGTTTCGTCGCCGTCAAAAGCGAGAACGAACAGGAAGTTCCGCCTGTGCCCGAATTGAAATCTTCCAATCAAACGGATATTCGCGTTAATTCGGTCGGCACGATTATCGAAGTCGTTCCGAAAACCGCTGTTCCGGCAAAGGAAACCGTCGCCGCGAAACCGTCCGAGCCGGAAAACGCGGTGATGGAAATCAGCATTCAAAAAGCCGATGAAAAAACCGTGATCGCGCAGATGGACACCGGTAAAAAAGACGACACGAAAATAGAAATCGCAGAAGATTCGATTGCCAAAGCGGAAGTTAAAAACACGGAAACAACAGCGGAAGTAAAAGAAGCGACAGTTGCAGTTGATGAAAATCCGCAGACGGAAACCGTGCCGAACGAAGAAAAAACCGTGTCCATCAGAGAAATTCCGGCGGAGACGAAAGCGAAAAAGTCTGTCGTTAAAACAAAAATTCCGCCAAAAACGAAAAAAGCCAGACCGGAAAAAATAATCGAGCCGAATCCGCTTGAAAATATTCGTTTGATCGTCTTATTTAAAGACGGCAAAAAAATCGAGCGTTTGATGAGCGAAGTATTAAAAGTCGGCGTTGATAAAGGAATTTTGACGGTTATTTCTAAAAACGGTTCGGTCGGTCGTTACTCGATTCTCGATGTTGCCAAAATGACGATTGAGTAATTACCTACGCAAATAATTAATTTTTCTCAGCGATTAACTGTTTCAAACGCGCCAAAAGCTGGCTGTTCGGGTTGGTTTGCTCAAGTTTGTCCAGAGTTTCTTTGGCGTTTTCACCTTTGTTCATCCGATTATAAGCGACGGCGAGATTATAAAGCGTCGGTTCGTGTTTCGGATCTATTTCCAAAACTTTTTGAAATTCTTTGACCGCACGGTCGTAATCCGGATTTTGCCGCTCGACGAAAGTCGTTCCTAAATCGGTTCGCGCGTTGACATCGTTCGGATTGATGAGCAGCGCGGCGGCGTAATATTTCTCGGCGTTTTCAAATTGACGATTGTCGAAATACGCGTTCGCCAGTTGAACGTTCGCCTGAAAATCGCCGGGTTTGAGCGCGACGCCGCGCTGATAAAACTCAAACGCTTTGTCATATCTTCCAATCTGCGCATACATATCGCCCGCATTCATCTGCGCAGCAAAATTCTGCGGTTCGTTCTGCGCGCGGTCCAGCTTTTCCTGAACGTCCGGCATCATTCCGCCGTTGTTCGGCGCTGTTGCGGCGGCTGAAGAACTGGTCGGCGGCGCGTTCGGAGAAATCGGCGCCGAAGTTGTCGCCGTCGTTTGCGAAATTGCGTTGCGGTTAATCGAATTAGCGGCAAAAAAACCGATTGCCAAACCAACTGCCAAACCGATGATCGCCGCAAAAATATTTTCTTTCTTCATTTAAAAACTACTGTCTGACTCGTCTGAAATAAACGTCCTGTTTCAGTTCTTTTTCGCCCGGCGACCAATTAAAACCGTTTTGATTATTCGGAACAAAAGTGTCGAATTGCAGTGATGGCTGCTCCGTCATTTCCCAGCCTTCCGCGCCGAGCTTGGCGACGGCTTTGGCAAACGCAACGTCTTTCGCTTGATTTAAGCCCGCTGCTTTTGAGCGTTCGGAGTTTTCCAGCCGAAAATCCTGCAAAAATTTGTTGTAAACAAGCTCGCCGCGCACTTCTTCGTTGCGGCAGCCGTTCGCCTGCAAATAACAAATGTTTGCCGCGCCGTTGAAAATCGCCTGCGTTTCCGTATTCGGAGCGAGATAAACTGCTGTAATCGCCGCGTATTCCCATTGCACCGAAACTGATTTTTGCGCCGTTGCCGACCAATCAAAAATCTGCGTTGCGATCAAAATCGCTAAAATTCCGAGTGCCGCGCCCGCGTAAATTGCTGAAGTTTTTTTCATCGTAGATAACCTCTCCAAAAATCTGACGATCAACACGCGCGACACTCTTTAGATGTTGCGTTTTTTAAGCGTAACTGTGCAAACCGGGAAGCAGATAGCTCACGCCCAAATACGTAAAAATCACGAGCAAAAATCCGATAATCGCGAAATAAGCCGAACTTCTGCCGCGCCAGCCGCGCGAAATGCGCGTGTGCAAAAACGCGGCGTAAGTCAGCCACGCGATCAGCGCGCCGGTCTCTTTCGAGTCGAACCCCCACGGTCTGCCCCACGATTCGTTCGCCCAAAATGCGCCGGTAATCAAAAGCATTGCGAGACCGGCAAACGCCAAACACGCCGTTTTGTACATTAAACTGTCGAGCGAATCGAGCGACGGCAATCGTTCGCGCAGTTTCTCGGTTCTGAAACCAAACAAAATCACGAAAAACGTTCCGGCTAAAGCTGTAATCAAACCGGCAAGCTCGACCGGGTTAGCGTTCAGGCTGGTAAATATTTTATCACCGTTTTGCTGCAAAAATTGCCGCGCCGTCATTTCCAGCTGAGCCGGAGCTAAAGCGGCAAATTCCTGCGCGGAAAGATTTTGCTTTTCCGCAATCGCGCGACCGACGGTAAGGTACTGGCTCGAATCCTGAGCGATTTGACTTTGCAGTTTCGGCAAAACCGCATCGGTTGATTTTATGCCCGAAACGAGAAGTGCAATCGCCGCGATCTGCACAACAAACGCAATTTTGAGCAACAGACCGCCGATTTTTTTCGCCGCTTCGCTGTTTTGATACAGGTAAACTGTATAAGAAACGACGACGCCGAGCAGCAAAATTCCTGCGAGCGCGAGCGTCGCGCCAACATACGGAATTTCAATGCGGAAAAATCCGGAAAACGGTTTTCCTCCCGCCGGATTCGGCACGAACATTCCGGCGCGGTAAATAAAATCGGTGAAAACGGAAAATTTGCTGACCGACGCAATTACGCTGATCGCGAAAATGCTCGACCAAATCGCCATCGCCTCGACTTTGACGCGGTCTTTTAACAAGTAAATTACCGCAACCGCAAAACAAACGAGCGCGACGCCGTAACTCAAAGACGCGACGCCGACGTGAATCGGTCGCCAGTAAGAATCGAGAACCGGCGGCAAATCAACGAATTCGCTGCCGATAAATCTGGCTAAAACTAAAATCAGAGCGGCGAGCGGCAAGGTAAACGCGCTCAGAACCTGAAAATTTTTGCGGTGCGCGAAAAGCAGCGTTGCGATTCCGGCGCCGAACGCGAACGCGAGACTTAAATCATAGAGATTGGCAAACGGAATATACCGAAAAACCCACGGCGTTTCCATGTTGCCGCCCGCGCGCATCATTGCGATTTCGCGGTCGTAAGCCGCGACCCAGCGCACGAGCCAGCTCGCCAGATTAAAGAAAACGCCGAGCGTTCCCGTCCACAAACCGATTTTCTGCGCCATCGCTGACGGCGCATACAGATTCGTCAATTGAAACAGCGCGGCTAATAAATAACAGGCGAGCGCGAGCATCATCAGAGCGCCGTCGGAAATAAAATTCGCTCCCATCTGCAACCGCAAACCGAGCATCAGGAAAGCTCCGACAAATGCCAGAATCGCCGGAAGATGTGCCGTCCACGCTGGAGAATTAGAGAGTTCAGTGGTTTTTCCGCCGAGCGCAATATCGTTTTGTAATCTGCTGACTTCTTCCATATCGTTATAAAAATATAAACTACCGTGATAAAAACTTTGATTGAAAAATTATGAAAACTGATTTATTCAACAGACCGCGCCGCCAAATCATCAGCGATCTTTTTGAATTTGTCTTCAAATCCTAAATGATTACGATTCGCATTGCCCGCTAAAACGACTTTGAACGCGCCGTTTTCGGTTTGTTCGATTTGCGCCCAAATGCGGCGGTGCGAAAAGAAAAAGACGAAAATCAGCGCGCCGATCAAACCGAAACCGCCGAAATACCAAGCGATAAACGCTCCCTGATACGGATCGTATTTGATGGAGAGAACGTGCGCGAGCGGCGCTTTTTCAAATTCGCTCAGACGCCATTTAAAGCCGGCGCGCGGCGCGCCAATCGGAATGTTATCCGGCATCTTGTTGGAGAAAGCGTAAACTTTGGATTTTTCTCCGTCGGGCGTCGTCACAATTAAAATCGCCGCCGGATTATTATAATTCGCCGAACGCGTGTCGGGCTGTCCGCCGGTCAAAACGAAATCCGGCATAAACGAATCGTATTCGATCTTCGTCCCGTCGGGCAGATTCGCCGAACCGTTGCGCATTAAATCAACCGTGAGCGGCGCGCCGCCTTTTTCCGGCGTTAATTCGAGCTTCATCGTGCGCGCGCTGCCGACCGGAACGGTTTGCGCCTGAAAAAATCGGTAGCCGCGATAACTGAACGGATTGTTCAAACTGACATCGGCGACGGTTTCGCCGTATTCGGGATCGTTGATTTTGATTTGCGTGCGCCAGTCGAGCGTGTTGGTCACGCCGATTTCGCCGTTTGGATTGATTAATCGCTGCTGAATATCGGTGCAGTCAATCGTAAACGGCAGCTGGACGTTGTATTTTTCTTTTTGGTCAAGATTAAACTGAATCAGCTGAATCTGATCGGTCAGCTCGCCCGGCGTCATTCGCACATCGGCGTCGAATCCCGTTTGAAGCGCAACGAAATGACCGAGAAAAAGCGTGAGCAGCGCGACGTGAACGATGTAAGCGCCGAGCCGATTAAATCGTCCGGCTTCACCGAACACGTAAAAATAATTGCGCGAAATAATCTCCGAGTAAATCTTTTTTCCGTCAGTGTCGGTCGCGTAGACGTTTTCCGTGTTTTGCGCCGTTTGAGTTTTAAAGCCGTATTTGCGAAAAACGCCGGTGATGCGGGCAATCGTTTCGTTCTGATCGGCGGTTTTAACGGTAATCGTCGCGTTTTGTTTTTGTTTGAGCAGAAAACCGCGCGTCGCGTAAATTTTCGGTTTAGTGATATATTTCCAAGCGGTCGGGAAATGATCAATCGAAGCTAAAACGATGTTGAGCGACAAAAGCAGCAGCAAAAATTTGTAATACCAGCTGTAATAAACGTCAAAAAATCCGAGCGATCCGAAAACCAGCTTTTCCGCCGGTGTCAGCGACGCGTAGTAAGCGTCAAAACCCGGCACATTCTGCTGGATAATCAGCATACCGAGCATTGAAAGCGCGACCAAAACGCACAGCAAAACGATGCCGAATCCGACCGAACTCAAAAAATCAAGGATTTGATTGAGAATCGGAGCGGATCTCGGTCTGACGACTTCTTTCGCTTTTAAGGTATCTTCTGCGGCTGACATTTTTGTTATTATTGCTATAAAAAATCATAACTTAGCCAAACTTTTTTGTCATCCTGTTAAAAATTAGTTTCCCTTTTAAGCAAAAGAAGTTTGGATTTTCTGTGAGCGTTTGGAGAATTGATTTTTACAAGTTATTCTTTACTATATTTTGCAGTCTCGGCTGCTTCTCCGAATCAAATTTAGATAGACAAAATGGAAATAGCAACGGCGGAAATTCAGGAAGCGAAAACGTTCGGTTTGCGCGAAAAACTCGCGGCTTTTGTTGAGCTGACAAAACCGCGTATTGCGCTGATGCTGATTTTAACATCGGCAGCCGGATTTTATCTCGGTTCCAGCAACGGCTTTAATATTACTCTGTTTATTAATTCGGTTGTCGGTATTGCGCTGCTCGCTTTCGGAGTCGCCACATTAAATCAATTCATCGAAAAAAATACGGACGCGCTGATGACGCGAACGGCGAAAAGACCGCTCGTTGTCGGCAAAATTTCACCGGCGGAAGCGCTGATTTTCGGCATAATTCTCTGCGTCGGCGGCGAAATCTACCTCGCTTTTTTAGTCAATGCGCTGACGGCGATTCTCGGTTTGATCGTTATCGTCGGCTACGTTTTGCTGTACACGCCGCTGAAAACCCGCACATCGGCTTCGACCGCAATCGGTGCGATTCCCGGCGCGATGCCGCCTTTGATGGGCTGGACTTCAGCCGCGAACGAAATCACACTCGGCGCGTGGATATTGTTCGCAATGCTTTTTTTGTGGCAGTTTCCGCATTTTCTCGCCATCGCGTGGATGTATCGCGAACAATACGCCAAAGCCGGAATAAAAATGCTTCCGGTCGTTGAGCCTTCCGGAAAAATTACCGCCCAGCAAATCGTTATATTTACGGTATTGTTGCTGCCGGTCAGCGTGATGCCGTATTTTTTCGGCGTCGCCGGAATCGTGTATTTGGTCGGCGCGTGTCTGCTCGGAATCTGGTTTTTATGGGCGAGCGTGCAGGCGGCGCGCGCGAAAACAAACGAAAAGGCGCGCACTTTGTTGCTCGTTTCCGTTTTGTATCTGCCGATAATTTTCGCCTTAATGGTTTTTAACCATCTCTAAATTCGGCAGCCGGTGAAACATCCGTTTTTATGTAATTTATGGAAGTCGGAACGCTCGAAACTGTAGTCGAAACCAAAGAAAATCGCCGTCGTCGTCCGGGTTTGTCCGGCACCGGAAGCGGCGGCAGCGGCGGCAACAAACGCGGCGGTGGCGGCGGCGGAAACAACGGAGGCGACGATTCGCCGAATAACAGTCGCGATGTTCAGGAAACCGAACGCTACAAGCCGAACAAATCGAAAATCTTGATGTGGTTTTTGCTGGTCGTCGTGATAATGACGTTCGGCGGTTTAATCGGCGCCTACATCGTTATTTCCACAAACAAAGTTCTCGAGTGGCAGCCGTTTGTGCTTCCGGTTCAGGTCTGGATCAGCACTCTGCTGATTTTGCTGAGCAGCTTTTCTTACGAAGCCGCTCGCCGCGCAATCGAAAAAGAAGATCAGCCAAAATCGAAAAAATGGCTGATGACGACGACGGTTTTGGGCGCGGCATTTATCTCTTCGCAAATTCTGGCTTGGTGGGCGCTGGTGCGACAAGGTTTTTATGTGCAGAGCAATCAATACGCCGGATTTTTCTATATTTTAACGGCGGTTCACGCTCTCCACGTGCTCGGCGGACTCGTTGCGCTCGGGTCAATCGTATTGCGCACATGGAATCATCAGACGGAAAACGGAGAAAGCGCGTTAAGGCTTAAAACGATGGCGCAGGTCGTCGGTTGGTATTGGCATTTGATGGGCGGATTGTGGCTGACGCTGCTGTTTCTGCTCGGTTTCTGGAAATAGAACTGCTATGCAAAATGTGCTCGAAAAGCAGGAAAAAACATCGTTGCTGACAATCAATATCGTCTCAATCGCGGTTCCGCTTGTCGTCGCAATACTTTTATCATTTCCCAATAAACTCTATCTCGGCGAGTGGACGAAAAATCTTTCTCACATTATCGGTTTTATCAATACATTGACAACCGTTTTACTGATCGCGGGGTTGTTTTTTATCAAGCAAAACAATATAAAATTTCATCGTATCGCGATGACCGGCGCGTTTTCTCTCGGAAGTTTATTTTTGGTTTGTTACGTTCTTTATCATCTTTCCAATCCGTCAAACAAATTCAATGGCGAAGGCGCGGTTCGCTACGTTTATCTTTTTCTGCTCATCAGTCATATCGCATTGTCTATGATTGTGCTGCCGCTAGTTTTGCGCGCAATGTTTTTTGCTGTTACGGGAAAAATTGCCCAACATAAATCCATCGTAAAATACGCGTATCCGATCTGGCTCTACGTATCAGCGACCGGCGTAATCGTTTATCTACTGCTTTATCATATATTTCCGGCTAAATAATTTTTTACAAATTCTTCTTGAATCCGCCGCTTTAATTGTGATAAAATTTTTTTTGTTGAAAAGTTGATCACCGAAGTCATTTTTATCCTGTAAATGGCGCGGGGGAACCAATTAGTTTTTCGATTTAGTTCATTGTCGAGAAACAGGGGCGAAGCGTAGATGTGAAATATACGCGGGGATAATTCTTCGTTCCTAGCCCGTCAGCTAACCTCGTAGGTGTTGCAAAGAGTTACAGCAGAAGTTTTGCCGTTTTGGCGCGATTTTGTGTGTGCTTCGCGCTCTGCTTTTTCAACATTCAAGCAGACATCCGGTCTCTTCAAAGATGAAAAGCTCCGTAAGCATTTACGGAGCTTTTTAATTTTTAAACTGCGATTGAAACGTTATGTCATCAAAACATAAAAGCGCTGATTATCTAAAATCAGCGCTTTTACCGAAGGTGTTTTTACTTTTCCGGAGAAGGTTTCGTTTCCGGTTCTCCGCGTTTCTTTAACTGCGGCGGACCATCGGAACTCGAATCGCTGCTGCTTGAATCACCGTTCGTTACGGTAGAATCCGTTGAATCCGGTGTCGGCTGACGACGTTTCAATGTCGGCTTTCCGGCTTCTCCTTCATCAAAGTCGCCGGTAACTCCGGCTTTCGCATTTGAAAGTCGTAACAGATGCGATTTGACCCGCTGAAATTCCGAAGTGCTGATTATGTATTCCTCTTTTTCGTTAAATCTCGCAACCAACGCCAAACTGGAATCGCGCCGATCAATTGACTGCGGATGTGACGAAAATAACTTGGCGATAGTGCCGGGTTTTTTCTTGTTTTTAGAAGCTAATTTTTCAAACATCGTGGACATCGAGGTCGGATCGTAGCCGGAAGCATAAAGATACTGCACGCCGAGTCGGTCGGCTTCTTCTTCGGCGCCGCGGCTGAATTTTAGCATACTCAATCCGCCCAAGATTCCGCCTGCGTTTTGCAGAACCGTGCTGACAATCCCGCCGCCGAAAATGATTCCCGCCAGCATTCCGTAATTCATCGCCTGCGCTTTTCCTTGATTTTCCATCGCGTGTCTTGCCGCGACGTGCGCGATTTCGTGCGCCATTACGCCTGCTAATTCAGCTTCATTATCCGCAGCGAGAATCAGTCCCTTATTAACGAAAAAATATCCGCCCGGAAGCGCAAAAGCATTGACTTCATCACTGTCAATAACTTTGATCGTAAACGGAATTTTAGCGTCCGAATGAAGCACGACATTTTGACCGACGCGGTTGACGTATTCGGTGATCACCGGATCTTCAACCAATTTCGCTTGTTGTTCAACTTCAAGCGAAAGCTGTCTGCCGAGAGCGATTTCCTTTTCCTGCGAACCGCCGAGCCAGCCGAAAATCTTGTCCGAACCGTTATTAATTTTTCGTTTGCCAATCAATTCGGGATTTTCTTTTTCGGAAAGCGGACTTTTCGCGCCGGTCTGAGTTTGCGCCGGAGCCGGATTTTGAGCTTGCGTTTTTTCCTGTTTTTTCTTTTCTTTTTTGTCTTTGGCTGTCTGATTTTTATCGTCTTTATTCGCGGCTGCCGTTTGCGCGGCGACGTTCAGCGGGTAAAAAGCGACAGCGCTGAACCAAACGGCAAAAACCATCGAAAAAGCACCCATTTTGCGAACCGAATCTCTGTGCATTTCTTCCTCCAAAATCTTACTGTGCAGATTTTCTATTCTATCTCTTAAATGTTTTGTGAATCAACGTTTTTTTGATGCGGAATATTCTTGTTGAGTTGTGAAGTTTGGGAAAAAAATTAACCGCTGAAACCGAGCACGGAGAATTAGCGAATATTGTTGTTTTTTTCAAACGCAAAGTTTGGTAAAATACTCGTCCGACCGGTCAAACTGACGAATTGGCGGCGCAACTTCCAAAAACTGTTCGATCTAATAAACTTCCGATCCGGCTTTCCGCAAAAAGATTACAAAATTTGATGAAACGAATTCAGGAAAAAGTCAAAGATATTGTTGACGTTCGCTCGTACGAAAGTCTTCAGGATTTCATTTCAAATCCGGCGCAAACTCTCGCGATTTATCATTTCACCGATTTAACGTCGGACTTGATGGCGAAATGGCTTGATACGATGGCGCAGATTGAGCCGGAAAGCGGGGAAGCTGCGGCGCTCGCGGGCTATCGCGGCGTCGGCAAAAGTCATTTTTTAGCGACGCTCGGTGCGATTGCCGCGCAACCGGAATTGCGTTCGCGCATTACGGACGCGCATGTTTCAGCGAGCGCGCAGCAACTCAAACGCCGTCGCTATGCCGTTGCTTTTGCGCGGCGCGGTTTGTTTCCGACTCTGCTCGACGAAATCAAAGCGGCGATTGCGCAGACTTTTCAATTAAATGCCGCGGAATTAAACTTTTCGCTGCCGGATTTATTAAAGTTTGCGGTCGAAAAATCGGGCGACGCGCCGTTCGTTTTGTTGATTGACACGGCTTTCGAGCGCACGTCGAGAGTTTTGCGCGATGACGGCGTGCTGCTCGGTCAAATCGCGCAGGCGACGGAAAATTTAAATATTTTTATCGGCGTCGCGCTCGACGATGATATTGCCGGAGCCGACGGCGTTAACGCGGCGATTTCGCGCAGCTACAAAATTGATTACCTCGACCAGGAACATCTCTACCGCATCGTCAACACGCGAATTTTTCCGAAGCAGCGCCAGATGACGCCGGTTCTGCACGAAATTTACACGCATTTCAGAACGGTTTTTTCTGATTTTCGCTGGAGCGAGCAGCGCTTTTCGGCGCTTTATCCGCTTCATCCGATAATTTTGGAAACGGCACCGTTCGTTCGTTTATACGCCCCGGAATTTTCGTTGCTGGGATTCGCCGCCGAAGCGGGACGAAAAATTTTGGGACGACCGGCAGATTCTTTAATCGGTTTGGACGAGGTTTTCGACAAAGTTGAAAACAATCTGCGAAAAGTCGGCGAATTAGCCGCCGCTTTTACGGTTTACGACAAAATCAACGCGCAAATAATCGCGCAAATTCCGATTATGCAGCGTTTGCAGGCGAAAATGATTTTGAAGGCGCTGTTTTTGCTTTCGCTCGACGGCGAAGGCACGACCGCCGGAGAAATCGGCGCGGCAATGCTGATTTCCGACGAAAACGATGTGCACAACCAGCGCCGTTTGGTCGCCGATTTGCTCGAAACGTTCGTAGCTGTGTTTCCGAACGAGCTTTTGCGGACTGATGAGAACGGGCGCGAAATTCGTTACGGTTTTAAGGTCGAAGGAAAAGAAAATCTCAATAATGCATTGGCGTCGGCGAGCGCGAAAATTTCGCCCGCCGCAATTCCGAAAGTCTTGCGGCGTTTTGCTCGCGAAAAATTTTCGGACTGGACGATCTCCGACGAAAATCCGCCGAATTCGCCGAACTGGATGGAAAGTCAGTTAATTTGGCGCGGCGGTTTTCGGCGCGGTCGCATCACCTGGAATTTGGAAAACAGCGGCAGCGCGCTGCAAAAAGAACAGCTCGGCGCAGAATCGCTCGAATGGGAATTGATTATTAATTCCAAAAAAGAACGAATGGAGCCGCAGCCGGACGGAACGAAAACTCCGACGGTTTTCTGGCAGCCCGATTGGTTGCGCAAAGATGAAACGGAAACGATTCTTCGTTACTGCGCGCTGCTCACTCAACCGGAACTGCACGCCGAATACGGCGAGCAAATTCACGCGGCGGCGCACGCGCACTCGCTGGCGGTCGAAAAAATCTGGGAACGTATTTTCCTGATTGACGGAACGATTGTGATTGACGGGTTTGATTACAATTTCACGGAAGAAGCGCGCGCCAAACAAAATCTTTCGGAAATGTTCGCTGTAATGCTCGAACCGCTGTTTGAAATGCGCTTTCCGAATCATCCGCATTTCGCTAAACCGCTCGGAATGAACGAAGTTGCGGTGCTCGTCAACGATTTGTTCGGCGGCGCGCGGCAAAATATGGAAGAAGTGCAGCGGCTGGCTGAAACTTACGCGCTGCCGCTCGGTTTAGTCGGTTGGCGCGGCAGCGGCTACAGCCTCGAAACCGAAGAAAATCTGTTGAATCTTCCGACAATCAAAGAAGTTTTGCGGCTCGTTCAGGCGCACGGCGACGAAACGGTTTCGCTGAAAACGATTTACGCGCAGCTTAAAAAAACGCCGAACGGCTTGGTGCGCGAAGCGCAGCATTTGCTTTTGACGGCACTCGTCGCGCAGCGGCACATCGAATTCGTCACTTCAAAAGGCGACCGCATCAATCGCCGCTCGCTCGATTTGAAGATTATTTGGGACGACATCGAAGGCGTCGCAAAACCAATCGGCGTCGTTTATTCGAGCGAAAAACTGACCGAATGGGCGCGCATTTTAACCGGCAACAGAACTTTCGGTTCGATTGAAAACGCCGAATATCATCAAATCGTTAAAGAATCGCTCGAAAGCTGGCTTGCCGACTGGCAAAAATCGCGGCTGTTAGAACGATTTAACGAATTGCCGGATGAAATTTTGAACACGAAAATCTGGCGCGTTGCGACGCACGCCGAAAAAACTTTCGGCTCGGTTGCTGAAACCGTCAAAGCCGTGACGGACGAAGCGATTTCGCTCGAAGAAGGTTTGCACCGCATTGCCGACGCTTTTTCCGATTCGGAAGAAGAATTTTTAATCAGCACGCAGGATTTGATCGGGATGGAAGATTTTATCAGCGGCGCGGCGAAACGCGAGGAAATATGGGCTTATCTCGCGGTTTGCGAAACGACGCACGACGAAAAAATCGAGTATTTTCGCGACAAACTTTTGCAGATTGTCGAAGAAAGCTACGCCAATCCGAGCGAATCTTTAAATAAAGAACTGGAAAATCTGTGGGAAACGTTTAAAAACCGATTCGCCGAATATTTCGCCGTCAAACACGATACGACGATGAAATCGCATCATTTGCGCGAAAAATTCGATGAAATTCTGCGCAGCGATGAATGGTGGGAATTTGAAAATCTGGCAAAACTTCCGATTTCGCAAAATCGTTATGCGGCGGAAGCGCAGCAAATAATCCGGCAATTCAAACAGCTCAATTGTCAGTATAACGTCAAAGAAATGCTCGAAACGCATCCGTTTTGCGCGTGCGGATTTTCGCTGGCGCAAATGAAAGCGTGGGAAAATCTGCCGGAACAATTACTGGAAACGATCAAACAGGGAAGATTCGCTTACCGCCGTAACTTATTGATTTTGCGCGGTTTTCTCGCGCCGCTTATCGAGCAAATCGCCGTGCAGAATGTTAACGCGGATTTTTCCGCCGCCGTTCGTTTGCAGGAAATGTGGGCGGCGAGCGATGAAATGGAAATGCGCGTTTTGGGCAATGACGAATTGATTTTGCTGAGCCGCGTTTTTGATAATCTTCCGTCGTCGCCGCTGCTTGAAATCAAAGTTCCGAGTGCGCCGGATTATACGAATCGCGAAAGTTTACGGCGAATATTCAACGAATGGATTGATGAATTGCCGAACGAACCGGCGCTGTTAAAAATTTGAACCGATAATGCGAAACGCGAAGAAACGCAACAAAATATCGAACAGATTTTTAGGATTTTCATCGTTCACAAAGCTGAAAAGTGCGAAGCAAATCAGATTTTGCTTCGCACTTTTTTTTCGTTTCAATTATATTTTTTCAATGCGAAGCATTTCCATTATCGGCGTCGGCAGAATGGGCGGCGCACTGGCGCTGGCGTTAAGCGAAAAAAAATATCGAATCGAAAATTTAATCGCGCGCAGTTCGGAGAACGCCCGGAAAATAATTGCTGCGATCAATCAAAAAACGCGTTTTTCAACGCTCGAGGAAATCGCAAACATTGATTCGGAAATAATCTTGATTTGCACGCAGGATGCGGAAATTGCGGCGACGGCGGCGCTTTTGCCCGAAAAAATAAAAAACGGCGCGGCGGTTTTTCACACGAGCGGCGCGCTTTCGTCGGAAATTTTGGCGAAAGTGCGTGAAAACGGAAACGAAACCGGCTCGATTCACCCGCTCGTTTCGATCAGCGATTCGTTTCTCGGCGCGAACCGCTTTGAAAACGCGTATTTCGCCGTCGAAGGAACCAGCGAAAGCTGCCGGATTGCCGAAAGCCTCGTCGTCGATTTGGGCGGAAAACCGTTTTCCATTGATACAAAATATAAAACTCTGTATCACGCCGCCGCCGTAACAGCTTGCGGTCACCTCGTTGCGGTCGTTGAAACGGCAATCGAAATGCTCGCCGGCTGCGGATTGGAAAATCGGGAAGCGCAGCGCATTTTGCTGCCGCTGATCGAAAGCACAATTGAAAATCTGCGCACGCAAACGCCTGCCGAGGCTTTGACCGGAACTTTCGCCCGCGCCGACGACGAAACTTTCGCCAAACATACGGAAATCATCAGCCGCCGCACCGCGCCCGATATTCTGGAAATATATTTGCTGCTCGGCGAAAAATCCCTCGCTCTGGCGGAAAAAAAAGGCGCTGATTCGGCTCGTATCGAAAAAATTCGCCGGGGAATAGTGATGGCGAAAAAGCACCTCAGGTGATAAAATAAAACAAATATTGGAAAAAAACCGATAAGTATGACGAAAATAAAAGAAGGATATAAAAACGAAAAGGAAATTTTTCTTGAGCATATTCAAAAAGCCGGTTTGCGGCGCACGGCTCAGAGAGATTTGATTCTCGAAATTTTCCTTAAAACCGAAGAGCATCTGACGAGCGAAGACCTTTACTGGCTGGTGCAAAAACAAGATCCGAGCGTCGGGCACACAACGGTTTACCGCACGCTCAAACTGCTGACCGAAGCCGGACTCGCGCGCGAAGTTCGCTTCGGCGACAATAAAACTTATTACGAGCATCATTACAACCACGAACACCACGATCACTTGATTTGCACGGAATGCGGCAAGGTCGTGGAATTTTTTTCGCCGGAAATCGAGGCGATGCAGGACGCGACGGCGCACAAATTCGGGTTTGTGCCGACGCATCACAGTTTGCGTCTCTGGGGAATTTGCGAAGACTGCCAACAAACGACGCACGAATCGCATCCTAGTATGGCTTCGGGAGCACAACCGCGCGTTCGCGTTAAAACGGTCGTCGGAAGTTGAACCGGACAAAGAGTATTTTCTGAAGTTTTGAATTTTTGAGACGGAAATAAAAAGGTTACGAACATAACACAAAAATGGAAGCAGAATTAAAATTTGAACGAGAAGACAGAAACGGCGTTGCCGTCACCGGCGCTTATTTAATTGATGCGGCGCGGCGTCTGGGCGTGGAAATCACCGACGATTGCGGCAGATTGGGGCTCTGCGATTCGTGCGCGGTGACGATCAAAAGCGGCGCGGAGTTTTTGACGAAACCGACGAAAGCGGAAATCGAGCAGTTGTCGGAAGAACGCCGCAACAATGGCGAGCGGCTTTCCTGTCAAGCGAAAATCGAAAAAGCGGGCGAAATCGTCATCGTCACCAAAGAAAAGAAAGAAGAAGCGACAGAAGAAGATAAAAACGAAACTTACCGCAAGGAATTTGCCGATTTGCCGCTCGAAAAAAAGGTTTCCAATTTGTTGCAGCTCGAAATGATGACGCTCGGCGAGACTTTTTCTTTTATTATGAATTCGCCGTACGCCATTGTCGGCAAAGTGATGGACGTGATGGCGGAATTCGGTTTGAAAATGGAAACCGACACGAAAAACGCCAAGCGTCCGGACGAACATAAAACCAACGGCAGCGACGCGCCGAAAAAAGGCAAGAAAGCCGCGGGCAAAAACGCCGCCGAAAAAGACGAAACCGTGGTCGCGGCGGAAGAGCCGAAAACTTCCGGAGACGCGGCGAATCTATAATTGAAATTCACGCAAATCCGACGTTCTCGCTTGAATTTTGAATTGACGAACAGCTGATAAAGTGAACGAAAACAACAATAAATTACAAAAAAAAGTTCCCGGAACCGTTAAGGAAAAAGGACAATATGTGTTGGCGTTCAGCGTGATCGCGACGATGCTGATGGTCGCCGGATTTCCGACGTTTGTCGTGTTTTTCTTTGGAATTTTCGCTTATTTTTTGTGGAAAACGTTTTCTTCGCCGTCGCGTAACGAAACCCGCGAGATATTTGAATTTTATCTTTCGGCAAACGATTTTTTGCGCGATGACGAACGCCGCTGGTACGGTTTTGAATTGCAGGAAGTGATCACGCGCGGCGAGCGGATTTTAAAAGCGATGAACGGCGCGCCGCCGCTCGTTTATTTCGCGCTCGGCGCTCTTTACAATAAAGCGGGCGATCACAAATCAGCGGTCAATCATTTAACGTACGTGCTGGAAAATGAAAACGCGAACGAATCAAATTACGTTTACCCGTCGCCCGAACTGCGAAATTACGTGAAAGTTCTGCGCAAAATCGAACGCGAACCGGCGGAAGCGCCGTTGACCAGCGCCGCCGTTCGCGCGCTCGAACGCGCGCGGCGTAACCGCGGCAAAAATTTGCTGGAAACAAGCCGCGAACAACTGACCGAACAAGCGCGCAAGAAACAGGAATTGCTGCTCGAACAGCAAACGGCAAAAGCGGAAATTGCCGAATCAGCGGTGAATTTTTCCGTTGTTGAAAACGTGCCGACCGTCGAAGAAAATCGTTTGCCGCCGACCGACAAACCGCGCGCCGAAGATGCGCCGAGCAAAGAAAAAGCGGAGAGTTTTTACCTTTTTGATTATCAAAAAGAAAACAGTCAAAACGGGCAAAACGAAAAAAACGAAACTCGCAGCAAAAATGCGAACAATCGAAAAAGTGAAGAAAATGAAAATCCGTTTGCCAACCGCAAGCCGATTTCCGAAGTGCTGCACGACATCTACGATAAAAATGTGCAGTAAGATTTAGCTCGATCAACCAAAAAAGGCGTTTTGCATTCAATCAAAATCATTCTAAGCCGAAGAATTTTTTGATTGAAAGTAAAACGCCTTTTTCTTTGACTTCAAAGGAATTGTTTGCTTCCGGTTCGTGATGTTTCAAGAGTTTTTGGCGTTCTTCGACGATTTCGCAGATTGATTTGACGAGATCCGGATTTGTTTCAAAAATCGGCTTGAGCGCTTTTTTCTTAATCTGCAAAACTTCGGTTTCTTCTTCGGCAATCACCGTTGCCGAGCGCGGCTGTCCGGTCAAAAGACTCATTTCTCCGAAAAAATCATTTTCGCGCAGTTTATTAATCGTTTTCGGATATCCGTTTTCCGTGATTTGCACTTTAACGTTGCCGCGGTTAATCACGAACATCGAATTTCCTTCGCGCCCTTTTCTGACGATAATTTCGCCCGGCGCGAAAACTCTGACGGTCGTGCCCTGCGCCAGTTTTTTCGTTTCATCGTCGGACAGCGGAGCGAAAATCGGAATCAAACTCAAACGCTCGAAAAACGCGTTGACCATTTCAAACGGCTCGGTTTCCGCCGGTTTGTCTTCGGTAAAAATAGTGCGCGTCGGGTAAGCGAAATGCAGATTTTCGCGCTGGAAAACGTACCAGACGCGCTCGCGAATCAGCGCGTCGGTGTCGTTATGTTTCGCGTAATCATCGAGCCAGTATTTTATTTCCCACTCGATGCCGTTATCGCCGAGATTTCTGATGCGCACGACCGGACGGATTTTCGGCGATACATTTTCGACTTGCCGCACGGCTTCGCGCACGACCTGAATGACTTTGGCGGGCGAATTGCTGTAAAGCGTGCTGAAAAAAACGAGATGCGCATTCAAATTGTCGCGCGGCGCGACTTCAATCGTCTCCTTGCCCAAAACGCTGTTGCTGATAACGAGCAATTTGTTTTGAAACGTCCGAATTTTGACGCCGCGCCACGAAACGCCTTCGACGACGCCGGTGCCGCGATTGGAAATCTGGATGACATCGCCGACCTGAAACGGCTGATCGGCTTGCATCGCAAGACCGGCGAAAAGATTGCCGAGCGTGTCCTGCAAAGCGAGACCGATGACGATTCCCAAAATCGTTGAAGTTGTAAACAGCGCCGCCAAATCCACTTTTGGATACTGCGAATTGAAAATAATAAAAAACGCGACGATGTAAATAATGATCGAAAAAACATTGCGCAGCAGCGACGACAGTTCGTTTTGACTGGCGCTGCGAAAAGCGGTGCGAAAAATCAGAAAATCGAGAAAACGAACAATCGAAACGACCAGAATCATCCACAAAACGATTTTCAAAAGGCGCAGAAAATTTTCGAGCAGCACCGCCGCCGTCGCGCCGTATTGCGGAACGGTAAAATTAGCGAAAACGGATTTGGCGTATTCGACAATTTCATCTTCGACAAACGAAAAAATTATCAGCAGCAAAATCGCGATTCCCGCAAAGCTCAGAAATACCAGTATTCTTTTTCGCAGCTCGGACGAAAGCATAGATAAATTTGGGGTTTAAGATTTAAGAATCAAGATTTAACACGACTTTCGCTTTTAAATTCTGAAATTTGAAAGTTGAATCTTGAATTCTCATTCGGCACTAAAACATATCAATAATCGTTTTGCCAATCAACATTATTGAGAGAGCGGAGACGACAATTGCGATTAGCCAGGCGCTAATTTTGAAAAATGATCGGTTGGCGTATTCGCCCATAATTTCGCGATTGCTCGAAAGCAAAACGATGGTCACGAGCAGAAACGGAAGCAGAATGCCGTTGATTGTTTGGGTAAAAAGCAGCAGTTTGATTTGCGGAATTCCCGGAATCAGCGCGGCGATGCTGCCGATGAGAATCAGCGCCGTAAAAATTCCGAGAAAAATCGGCGCTTCGCGGAACGAGCGCGACAAACCTTTTTCAAAACCGAGCGCTTCGCTAATCGAATAAGCCGTCGCGAGCGGCAAAACGCCCATCGCCAGCATCGCCGCGCCGAAAAGTCCGACACCGAACAGATATTTCGCGTAAACTCCGGCAACCGGAGTGAGCGAAGCGGCGGCGGTCGCGGCGGAATCAATCTCGTAAATGCCCTGCGTGTGCAGCGTCGCGGCGGTCGAAATGACGATGAATGCGGCAATCAAACAGGCGAAAACGGTTCCGAAAATCACATCGGCGCGAACGAGCGGCAAATCTTCTTCGGTCATTCCTTTCTCGACGACCGAAGACTGCACGAAAACCTGCATAAACGGCGTGATCGTCGTGCCGATCAGCGCCATCACCATAAAAAGATAACCGGAATCGAATTGAAAACTCGGTCGGACGGTTTCGGCGGCGACCGTTGACCAATCGGGTTTGGCGAGAAACGCGGAAAAAACGTAGCAGAAAAATACAAGCGACATCGCCAGAAAAACCTGCTCGACGCGTTTCTGCGTTCCTTTGACGACGAGCCACCAAATCAAACACGCCGTCACCGGAACCGTAATAAAACGCGGAATGCCGAATAATTCGGACGCTTGCGCGATGCCCACAAATTCGGAAATGATGACGCCGGTGTTGGCGAGTAACAGAGCGAGCATCACGAGCGCCGTCCAGCGCACGCCGAACTGTTCGCGAATCAAATCGGCAAGTCCCTGACCAGTGACGACGCCCATTCGCACGCACATTTCCTGCACGACGATCAAACTGAGCGTCATCGGAATAAACGCCCAGAGCAAAGTGTAGCCGTAACCGGCGCCGACGGTTGAATAAGTGGCGATTCCGCTGGCGTCATTGCCGGCGTTGGCGGCGATGATGCCGGGACCTAAAACCGCGAGATACGCGAAAAAACGGTATTCAGACAGACTGCGGCGAAACCGCGCGGGAAGACGAGCTAAATTCTGCGCGAAATTTTTCGGGGAAAACTGTGAAATTGCCATTTTTTTTGTCGCCACTGCCGCCTTCGGTCATATTTTTCTCCGCAAAAAGATAAACGAAATAATACAGAAAATCGGTTTGACCAACCGGTTGCTTTTAACGATTTGCGAAGTTTGAATATAGCGCGATTGGAAAAAACTTGAAAGCGTTAAATTAATTTATTTCAGCAAATGAATCGCTGCCGTTTGGAAGCGGAAACAGGATCGAATTTCATTCGGGTTTTGAGCGGCGCGGGCAGTTATAAGATATGCAAATCAGCGGAAACCGCAAAATGAAAAATTTTACTAAATGAAGCAATAGCTTGAGTTTTTCCCGCGCGAAATTTAAAATGTATGTTTCATCAAACAGTCAGTTTTTCAATGTTTTTCAACCAATACTATGACACATAATTTATTTAATACACGACAAACATTTACGACCGGCGACGGCGGCGAAAACGCGTTTTATTCGTTGCCGCAGCTTGAAGCCGAAGGCGTCGGAAAAGTTTCGCGGCTGCCGATTTCGATCAGAATCGTGCTCGAATCGGTTTTGCGCAATTTCGACAACGGCAAAAAAGTCAGCGAGGAAAACGTGCGCGCGCTGGCAAATTGGAGCGCCGAAGGCGAACGCAGCGAAGAAATTCCGTTCGTCGTCGCGCGCGTTCTTTTGCAGGATTTCACGGGCGTTCCGCTGCTCGTTGATCTGGCGGCGATGCGCTCGGCGGTCGAGCGAATGGGCAAAGATGTCCGCGTGATCGAACCGCTCGTGCCGGTTGATTTAGTGATTGACCACTCGGTGCAGGTTGATTATTCGGGCAGCGAAGAAGCGTATCGCAAAAACATGGAAATCGAATTTCGCCGCAACGAACAGCGTTACCGATTTTTGAAATGGGGAACGCAGGCATTTAACGGTTTCCGCGTAGTGCCGCCGGGAATCGGCATCGTTCACCAGGTCAACCTCGAATATTTGGCGAAAGGCATTTTTGAAAGAGAAGGCGTTTATTTTCCCGATTCGCTCGTCGGAACCGATTCGCACACGACGATGATTAACGGACTCGGCATTGTCGCGTGGGGCGTCGGCGGAATTGAAGCCGAAGCCGGAATGCTCGGTCAGCCGGTTTATTTCTTGACGCCGGATGTCGTCGGCGTTCACTTGTCAGGCGAACTGCCGCAGGGCGCGACCGCGACCGATTTGGTTTTGCGCATTACCGAAATGCTCCGAAAAGCGAAAGTCGTCGGCAAATTCGTCGAGTTTTTCGGCGAAGGCGCATCTTCGCTGCACGCGACCGACCGCGCGACGATTGCGAATATGGCTCCGGAATACGGCGCGACGATGGGATTTTTCGGCACCGACGAAAAAACGCTCGATTATTTCCGCGCGACCGGACGCGACGAAGCGCAGGTTGAAACGATTCGCAATTATTATACGGCGCAAGGAATGTTCGGCATTCCGCAGGAAGGCGAAGTTGATTACACGACGGTTTTGAATCTGGATCTGGCGACGATCACGCCGTCGGTTTCCGGTCCGAAACGTCCGCAGGATCGCATCGAACTGTCGAGTCTCGATGATCGTTTTATCGAACTGTTTACAAAATCCGCAGTCGAAGGCGGCTACGGAAAAACCGAAGAACTGCTCGAAAAACGCTATATGGTCACGATGGGCGCGAAAGGCGGACAATTTGCGGCGGGCGGCGGCGCGCAGGATTCCAAATCAATTCCGCTTCCGGTAGTCAGCGATTTAGTCAGCCGCAAAAACACGAACGTCACGACGGAAATCGAAATGATGAATAATCGTCCGACGCCCGACCGCGTGCCTGATTTGGACGAAACGACGCAAACGCAAACGACCGCCATCGGACACGGCGACGTTTTGATCGCGGCGATTACGAGCTGCACGAACACTTCCAATCCGGCAGTAATGATCGCCGCCGGAATCGTGGCGAAGAAAGCGGCGGAAAAAGGAATGAAAGTTCCGCCGTATGTCAAAACCAGTCTCGCGCCCGGCTCGCGCGTCGTGACGGAATACCTGGAAAAAACGGGTTTGCAGAAATATCTCGACGAAATCGGATTTAATCTGGTCGGTTACGGCTGTACGACCTGCATCGGAAATTCCGGTCCGCTCGATTACGGAATCGAAGAAGGCGTCGTCGAAAACGATTTGATCGCGGCGTCGGTTTTGTCGGGCAACCGCAATTTCGAGGCGCGCGTGCACCAGAATATTAAAGCGAATTTCTTGATGTCGCCGCCGCTCGTCGTCGCTTATGCGCTCGCAGGAACGGTCGTCAAAGATGTTTATCTGAATCCGCTCGGTCAGGACAAAGACGGCAACGACGTTTATTTGAAAGACATCTGGGCATCGCTCGACGAAGTCAAAGAGCTTTTGCAGGCGGCTTTTGACGCGGATATGTACAAAAAATTGTACAGCGAATTCGCCGAACAAAATCCGTTGTGGAACGAGATTCCGACTTCGGAAGGCGCGGTTTACGAATGGGACAGAAATTCGACTTATATTCAGGAACCGCCGTATTTTGACGACTTTTCGATGG
>SXVE01000588.1 GCA_005790265.1 Acidobacteriota bacterium
AGATGGTGCCGCTCATTCGTTCTTTGATTTCTTCGTCCGAGAGCTGAATCGAACGAGCTTTTGCGCGAACGTCCGGCGTCACGTAAGAAGCCTCGCCGTTTTTCGCTTCCTGCAAAAGCGCGACTGCCGAACAAATCTGACCGGGCGTGCAGTAACCGCACTGGAAACCGTCGTGTTTGACGAACGCCTGTTGCATCGGGTGAAGTTCTTCGCCTTTGGCTAATCCTTCGATCGTCGTCACGGATTTTCCCGCGCACTGCGCGGCGAGCGTCAGACACGACAGCACGCGCCGACCGTCAACGATTACCGTGCAGGCGCCGCACTGCCCGTGATCGCAGCCTTTTTTGGAACCGGTCAAATTCATCCGCTCGCGCAGCGCGTCGAGCAGCGTCATTCGCGAATCCGCGTTCAGCGATTTTTCGTCGCCGTTAACTTTAAAGACGACTTTGACGGCATTTTCAACCTGGGCGAAAACGGCGTTTTCGAGTTCGCCGCCTTCGGCGAAAACGGCGTTTCCGGCAAAATGCTGCGCCGTCAGAAGTCCGATGCCGCCCGCCGCCATTTGTCCCAAAAACTGCCTTCTCGAATCGCCGAACAACCCGATTTCGTCGAGTATTCGCGCTTCGTCTTCGGTCATTTGATTGTCAGCGTCTTGGATTTCGTTATTCTCTAAATTTTTTTCATTCATAAAATCACCGGATTGTTTATCAATATCCTTCTTAAAAATGGCGAATGTTTCCGCTTCGGCGGCTTTCGTGACAAAGCGGATTTTATTACCAAAATATTATTTTCGTTGATTGCCCCGACTTCAGACGGCTTTTAATTTTTAATTTTAAGAACAAACTTACAAAACGTCAACTATGTAACTTACGAAAAGCGCCGAATGCATCTTTCTTTGACTTTTATGACCTCTTTACTTACGATCTAGCTGTGCCGAGAACCGGTTTAAGTGCTGAAGAAATCAGGAATTACGCGATTGACGCGGCTCTCGTTAAAATGCGCGAGGTCGGGTTTGAAAAAGTGCGTTTGTCCGACATCGCCAAGGAGCTGAACGTCAGCCACGCGGCGCTCTACACGCACTTTAAAGACAAATCCGATTTGCTCGACGCGGTTTCCGAACGATGGCTGCTCGAGCTCGATGAAAAACTCGAAATCATCTGTCGCCGCCGGAAAGACGCGTGCGAGAAAATTTACGATTGGGCGCTCGCGATTCACCGCGCCAAACTCGAAAAAGTGCGCCGCGATCCCGAGCTGTACCGCGCTTTTGATGAGGCTGCCAAAGAATCCAAACCGTTCGTCAAAAATCATCTGGAAACCATCCATCGCCAGCTTTTGAGTTTGGTCGAAGAAGCCATCGAAAAAAGCAATTTGCAAAACGCATCTGCCGAAGAAATGATGGAAATCATCGGCACGGCAGTCGTAGCGTTTCATCATCCGCGATTGGTCGCGCAGTTTATCAACGAAAAGCGCGAAAAACTGCTGCGTCAGATTATCAACAGCGTTCTCAAAGGACTCGGACTCAAGGCGTGAACAAAAATGAATGCAGCCTTCTCTCTTCTGGCGGTTTCTCGATCTCTGTTATTGAAAGCTGTAAAAAAAACGAGCAATTATGAAAACTGTTGCTGCAAAATGTGCGATGAATCGGCGGGGTTTAACAAGTTAATTTTTGATTCGCTTGGTTCGTCTCCAGCTTGCTCAATCTTTTCGGCAGAAGCTTTTCAGATTTATGGAAAATACGGAAAATTTTGGGACTGCGCTGGTTAAACCGAATTTGACGGCGGACGAGCGGAAAATTATCAATCTCGTGATTGACGGTTTGCCGTCGGAAAATTCGCGGCGGGCTTACGGGCGGCATCTCGCGGAATTTTTCGCCTGGCACGCATCCGAAAATCGCCCGGAATTAAACAAAGCGCTGATCAATCGCTACGTCAAAAATCTGCGCGCCGCGAAATTGTCGTCGGCGACGATCAACCAGAAACTTTCCGCGATTCGCAAACTGGCGACCGAAGCCGAGGATAACGGATTGCTCGATGCGCGCATTGCAAACGGTTTGCGCGCCGTCAAAGGCGTTCCGTTTCGCGGCAGACGCACCGGCAACTGGCTGACCAAAGAAGAAGCGCAGAAATGGCTGAACGCGCCGGATTTAAAGACCTTAAAAGGCGTCAGAGATCGCGCGCTGCTGGCGATTTTGCTCGGCTGCGGACTGCGGCGCGCCGAGGCTTCGATTTTGTCTTTTTCGCATATCGAACAACGCGAAGGACGCTGGGCGATTGTGGATATTGTCGGCAAGCGCGACAAAATGCGCACGGTGCCGATGCCGTCGTGGGCGAAAGCGGCGGTTGACGCGTGGAAAGCCGTCGCGCATCTCGACGACGGCTTCGTTTTTCGCCGCGTCAACAAAGGCGATAAATTGATGGGCGATTCGATCACGCCGCAGGCGATTCGCGATATTGTCGCCGGTTACGCCGAAAAACTGGAAAATCAAGGCATCGCGCCGCACGATTTGCGCCGCACGTTCGCCAAACTCGCGCACAAAGGCGGCTCGACGATTGACCAGATTCAACTGTCGCTCGGTCACGATTCGATTCAAACGACGGAAAAATACCTCGGCGTCGAACAGGATTTGCACGACGCGCCGTGCGATCATCTGGGACTGCGAATCGGCGGCTGAAAAAAAGCAAAAGGCAAAAGTAAAAATTAAAAAGGCAAAAGCGGAGAGCGAAAATTCTTCTACTTTTGCCTTTTTAATTTTTACTTTTTGCTTAATCGAGATAGTGAGTTTCCGACAATTCGCTCAACTGCCGCGCCGCCTGTTCGGGCGTCACGTCGCGCTGCGGCATTCCGAGCATTTCAAAACCGACCATAAATTTTCTGACTGTCGCCGAACGCAGCAGCGGCGGATAAAAATGCGCGTGCAGATGGTAATTTTCATAAGTTTTTCCGTCGGTTGGCGCTTGATGAAAACCCATCGTGTAGGGAAACGAAACTTTGAACAGATTGTCGTAGCGAATTGTCAGACGCCGCAGCAAATCGGCGAGTCCGTCGCGTTCGGCGTCGTTTAATTGAGCGAGATTCGCAACCGGGCGGCGGCTGACGATCATCGTTTCAAACGCCCACACTGCCCAGAACGGAACGAGCGCGACGAAATGCTCGTTTTGAACGACGATTCGTTCGCCGCGCTCTATTTCCAGCTTTAAATAATCGGCGAGCAAACCGGAGCCGTGTTTTTGAAAATATTCTTTTTGCGCGGCGATTTCTTTAACGCTTTCATTCGGAACGGTTTCGCTTGCCCAGATTTGACCGTGCGGATGCGGATTGCTCGCGCCCATCATCGCGCCGCGATTTTCAAAAATCTGAACGTGATTGATAAACGGCAAATCGCCGAGTTCGCGGTACTGCGCCGCCCACACGTCAACGACCGCGCGAATCGCCGGAACGCTCATTCGGGCGAGCGTCAGATCGTGGCGCGGCGAAAAACAAACGACGCGGCAGAGTCCGCGCTCGCTTTCGGCGACGAGCAAATCGGATTCATTGAAATTTCCGGCGGGCGTGTCGGGCAGCAGCGCGGCGAAATCGTTGTCGAAAACAAACGTCTTTTCGTAAGCCGGATTGACGTGTCCGCCCGCGCGCGCGTTGCCCGGACAGAGGTAACACTGCGGATCGTACGCCGGTTGCTCGTCGCGCGCCGTTTCTTCGATTTGCCCTTGCCACGGACGTTTCGTGCGGTGCGGCGAAACCAGAACCCATTCGCGCGTCAAAGGATTGTAGCGGCGATGCGGATTTTCGTTCAAATCAAACTTCGTTTTATTTTCCATCACAAAATTTCCCGTTTATTTCCAGTTTTTTATGCTTCGTTTTTTACCGCCGAAACGCGGAGACGCCGAGTTTTTCTATGATTTTTCTTTAAGGTCTCGGCGGCGAACTATTTTTGAAACGGCTTCTGATCGTTTCGATTCTGAATCTTGAATTTTGAATCCTGAATCTTGAACTTCACATTCTCAATTTTTGAATTTTTAATGTTTAATTTCGCTCGCTCCGTCCGCCGCTTCGGAAATGTAAATCGCGGCTTCGATCTGCGTCGCTTTTTGATATTCCTGCATTATCTTCCGGCGGAATCGGTCGAGCGCCGAACGTTCGACGAGATTGACCGTGCAGCCGCCGAAACCGCCGCCGGTCATTCGCGCGCCGAGCACGCCATCGCAGTCGTCGGCGATTTCGACCATAATATCCAGTTCGCGACAGCTGATTTCGTAATCGTCGCGCATGCTTTCGTGCGAACGGCTCATCAATTCGCCCATCGCCGCCAAATCGCCGTTTTTCAAACAGCGCGCCGCGTCGAGCGTGCGTTCGTTTTCCGTGACGACGTGACGGCAGCGCCGCCGAATCGGTTCGGGCAAAAGATTTTGATATTCAGCGAAATCTTCGGTGCTGACGTCGCGCAGAGCCGTAATCGCCGGCAGCGCTTTTTTGAGCAGCGCGACGCCTTGTTCGCATTCGCGGCGACGCGTGTTGTACTCCGAATTGGCGAGCGCGTGTTTGACGCGCGTATCGCAGATGACGACGGCAATCTCCGATGTGTCGAGCGGCACGTTTTCCGCCGTCAGCGCGCGGCAGTCAATCAGGAGCGCGTGATCTTTTTTGCCGAGCGCGGAAATAAATTGATCCATAATGCCGACTTGCGCGCCGACGTATGTGTGTTCGGCTTCCTGTCCGGCGAGCGCGAGCGCAATGCGATCAATTTCCGCGCCGGAAATTGCGCTCAACGCCAGTCCGGTCGAAATTTCAAACGCCGCCGACGAAGAAAGTCCCGCGCCGACCGGAACGGACGATTCGACGACCAGATCGGCGCCGCGCAAAACGACGCCGCGCCGCATCAGCGCGCGCGCAACGCCTTCGACGTAATCGAGCCAGATGCCGCGCCGCATCGCGCCGGGTTCGTCCAAATCAAACTGCGCCGCCGCGTTTTCGTTGACCGAATAAATTTTGATTAAACGATCCGCGCGGGCGGCGATGGCGACGATTGTTTCGTGCTCAATCGCGACGGGCAAAACGAAACCGTCGTTGTAATCGGTGTGTTCGCCGATCAAATTTACGCGTCCAGGCGCGCGAAAAAAACGCGGCTCGCCGTCGGAAAATTCCGCAAAAGTTTTTCGTAAAGTGGCAAAATCAATCATTTTTCTCCTACCTTTCAGTCTTTATTTACCGGCGGCGGCGAAAGCGCGGCGTTTTCCCGCTTTTGTGTTTTGTTAATGGTAAGTGATGCGGCGGCAAAATCAAATGCGGAACGGCGGCGCGGCGGCGCTTTTTCACCGTGCGGCAAAGCATTTTGGAAAATAATGAGCGGCAAGCCGAAAAATGTTTGCGAAAAAACGAAATTTTTATATGCGCCAATCGTGCTCGAAGTCGTTTTGGTGCATCAAACAAAACAACCTTTGATGAAGCGATTAGTTAGCGGATAATTAGAAAATAGCGAAAAAAGCGAAAAAAGCTGGGAAGCAAGATTTGAGGAAGTAAATTCTAATGAGAAATTTATCAGTGACGGCGTTTTTAATTTTGGCGGCGGCGATGTTCGTTTCCGCGCAATCGGGCAGACGAATCAGATCGGCTCCGGCTCCGGCGACGGCGACTGCGCCGATTCAGGTAACACAGGAAAATTCCATCGGCGCGGCAGCCGAAGAAGAAACGGCAGTCGGTTACTCGGAGTCCGCGCCGAATGCGCCGCGCTCGATTTCCGCCCGCGCCCGCGAGGAAAAACGCGCGCAGAAGAAAGCTAAGAAAAACGAAAAAACCGAAAAAAACAAACAGACAGCCGAACAGCCGCGAGCCGCGCCGCCCGCTAATTCGACGGAAGCGGACGAAGACATCGTCAAAATCGAAACGAATCTGGTGACGATGCCGGTCTCGGTTTACGACCGCAACGGACTTTACATCGCGAATCTGGGCAAGGAAAATTTCAAGATTTTTGAAGACGGCGTCGAGCAGGAAATCGCGTATTTCGGCACGTCCGAACAGCCGTTTACCGTCGTTTTGCTGATTGATGTCAGTCCTTCGACCGAATATAAAATCGAAGACATTCAATCGGCGGCAATCGCGTTTGTCGAACAGCTCAAACCGCAGGATCGAGTGATGGTCATTCAGTTTGACGAGCGCGTCAGCGTTTTGTCCGAAGCGACCGGCGACCGCGAAAAAGTTTACAAAGCGATTCGGCGCACGAATTTCGGCAGCGCGACTTCGCTTTACGACGCGGTTGATTTGTCGCTCGGCAGACAGCTCGAAAAAATTGACGGACGCAAAGCCGTCGTGCTGTTTACCGATGGCGTTGATACTTCGTCGGGCAGAGCGACTTACGAAAGCACCGTGCGCGACGCCGAAGAATCGGAAGCGATGATTTTTCCGATTTACTACAACACTTTTTTGAGCGCGCGCGGCATCGGCACGGGCGGCGTGATGACAACGACGCCGACGCTCGGCATTCCGCCGATGATCGGCGGCGGGCAAATGATCGGCGCATCGAGCGCCGAATACGCGCGCGGCAGAGCTTATTTGACCGAACTCGCGGCGGCGACCGGCGGCAGAGTTTTTCGCCCGGAATCAACGCCCGGCGGTTTGACGGCGGCGTTTGAAGGAATCGCCGAAGAACTGCGGCGGCAGTACAGCATCGGTTATTATCCGCAGAGCGAAGGCGAAATCGGACAGCGCAAAGCGATCAGAGTGCGCGTCAATCGCCCGAAATTGGTGATTCGCTCGCGCGACAGCTACATCGTCGGCGGCGACAGCAGCGACGGAAACGCCGCAGCTTCATCCGCGCCGAAATCGAAATTCGTCGAGTGAAAATAATTCGAGCGAAACGGAACGCTTAAATCCGCTCGTATAAATTTATTCAAAAAGTCGCCAGCCGCGAATTAATTTTCCGGCTGGCGACTTTTTTTTCGCCGAATAATTGAGCGCAAACGCGTTTTTTCTGCTAAAATCCCCGTCTTAGAGTATTTAACTTTTTCTTTCAACGCTTAAAATTCCATAATCTGTAACTCGTCATTTTTTGTTGTCTATGAACCAGTCAATTTTAGAAATGCGCGGCATCAGCAAGCGTTTTCCGGGCGTGATTGCTTTGGACGCAGTTGATTTTTCGATTGGCGCGGGCGAAGTCGTCGCGCTCGCCGGTGAAAACGGCGCGGGAAAATCAACCTTAATGAAAATTTTGGGCGGCGTTTATCAACCGGACGGCGGCGAAATTCGCATCGGCGGCGCGCCGGTGGCGATTCGCGGCGTGGCGGACGCGACCCGATCCGGCGTCGGTTTCGTGCATCAGGAATTAAACGTTCTGGACAATCTTTCGGTCGCCGAAAACGTTTATCTCGGACGCGAACCGCGCACGTTCGGTTTTCTCGTTGACCGCGCGAAATTAAACCGCGACACCGAAATTTATCTCAAAAGACTCGGTTTGAATTTCGCGGCGAACACGCCATTAATTGAACTTTCCATCGCGCAGCAGCAAATGGTCGAAATCGCCAAAGCGCTTTCGATGAACGCGCGCATCGTCATTATGGACGAGCCGACTTCGAGCTTGACGCTGACCGAAACCGAACGGCTTTTGGCGGTGATTAAAGATTTAAAAAATCAAAACGTCAGCGTGATTTACATTTCGCACCGTTTGGGCGAAATCAAGGAAATCGCTGACCGCGTCGTCGTTCTGCGCGACGGGAAAAACGCGGGAATTTTGGAGCGCGACGAAATCAGCCACGACGCGATTGTCAAAAAAATGGTCGGGCGCGACATCGTGCGCCGCGAAAAATCGGCGACGGAAATCAGCACGGACGAAGCGATTCAAATCAAGGATTTTCGCACGATGCGTTACCCGCAGCGCTCGATTTCGTTTGCCGTGCGGCGCGGCGAAATTTTCGGCATCGCCGGACTCGTCGGCGCCGGACGTTCCGAAGCGGCGCAGGCGATTTTCGGCGTTGATGCGGCAATCGGCGGAACGGTTGCGCTCGGCGGCAAACAAATCAAAATCGCGTGCGCCAAAGACGCGATCAAACACGGCATTTACCTGATTCCCGAAGATCGCCGCAATTGCGGTTTGATTCTCGACGTGCCGATTCGCGAAAACATCACTTTGCCCGCGCTACCGCGCTACGCTGCCGCCGGACTCGTCAATAAATCGAGCGAATCGAAAATCTCGCAGGAAATGTGCAAAAAACTGAACGTCAAAGCGCCTTCGGTCGAGTCGAACGCCGGAAATTTATCGGGCGGCAATC
>SXVE01000589.1 GCA_005790265.1 Acidobacteriota bacterium
ATACTGCGGCAGCGTCACCCAATCGGGAAATTTTTTTCTGAAATAATCGTTGCTGTTGTAAATCTTCGTCTGAGTCGGATAGCGTCCGGTCAAAAGCGCCGTCCGCGACGGGTTGCACAGCGGATATTGCGTGTAAGCTTTGTTAAATTTCGTGCCGCGTTTAGCGATGCGATCAATATTCGGCGTCTGAATCAGCGAATTCCCGTAAGCCTTAATTTCCGGTCGCAAATCGTCCGAGGCGATAAACAGAACGTTCAAGCGCTTCTTTTTCAATGATTTGTCAGTTTTTGATTGTGCCGAGATCGCCGGAACAAACATTTGCGACAGCAAAACAAAACAGCACACAAACGCGAATTTTGATTTGATTGATTTCATAAAATTCTTCCAGGCGATGTTAAAAATATTTTGGAACCACAGATTTACACAGATAAACACAGATTTTTCAGATTTAAGACATTTTGAATTGTTCTAATTTTTACGGTTTCCGTCGTTTCTAATCCGTGTCTATCTGTGTAAATTTGTGGTTCCATTTTCCCAAATTCATTTAGCCGTTGCCGCCTTTGTGAAACCGTGAATGCCCAACCAATCGGCGCATCGTGCCGCCCAGCTCGCCAGAATCGGATTCGTCGGCGCGAGTCCGAAGCCGTGCGGACCTTGTTCGTACGAATGAAGTTCAAACGCGACGCCGTTTTTGCGCAGCGCGGCGATGTATTGCAGCGAATTTTCAATCGGCACGGCTTTGTCGGTCATCGTATGCACCAAAAACGCGGGCGGCGTGTCTTTCGTCACCTGCAACTCGTTGGAATATTTTTTGATTTGTTCGACGGTCGGATTTTCGCCCAAAAGATTCTTTTTTGAACCGGCGTGCGTGAATTCGCCCATCGTGACGACCGGATAAATCAAAATCTGCACATCAGGTCGCGAACTCATTTTTTCGATTGAATCAGCCGCGTTCGGATTGCCCGCATCGTAATGCGTCGCGAGCGTCGAAGCGAGATGCCCGCCCGCCGAAAATCCGAGAATTCCGACGCGCTTTTCGTCTAAATTCCATTCTTTGGCGCGAGCGCGAACCGTCCGCACTGCGCGCGCCGCGTCGAGCAGTTGATTCGGCTCGTGATATTTCATTCCCAAACGATATTTCACAACGAACGCCGAAATTCCCAATGAATTCAACCATTTGGCGACATCGCTGCCTTCTTTGACTTCCGATAAATGCGAATAACCGCCGCCTGGCAAAACGATAATCGCCGCGCCGGTCGCCGTTTCCTTCGCGGCGAGAAACGGCGTCAGCGTCGGCGTATCAATCGCTTCTTTGCCGTTCGCATTCGGCGCGCCGCTCTCCCACAAAGCAATCGGCGCGTTTTGCGCGTTAATTTCGCTCATCGCCACAAAAAAAGTCAGCACCCAAAAAATCAAAGCGTATTTCATATAAAAAAACTAAAAAAGAACTGATTATCTGCCGCGCAGTCCGTTGATTTTTTGTTGAAACGCGTCAACGTCCGATTGTTTGATAATCAGCGTCGGCACGTTGATTTGTTTGCTCGCCGGAATCGCCGATTTGTCACCGCCCAGAATCTGCGCCATCATTTTTACCGATTGATAACCGAATTCGTACGGCTGCTGCACGACCGTCGCGAAAATCGAACCGTCTTTGACGCCCGCCAAAGTTTCGTCTTCTTCGTCGAAACAGATGATTTTAACTTGTCCGGATTTTCCCGCGTCTTTGACAGCGCCTAAAATCGCCGGACCGTTGTAGCTCCATAAACCGACGAGCGCGGCGATGTCCGGATGTTTGACCAGCGTGTCCGCTGCGTTTGATTTGGCGCGCGCGCGGTCGGTGTCGTCGGTTCGCGTATCGAGAATTTCGATGTTCGAGCCGTTTAGCGCTTCCTTAATTCCCTGCGCGCGTTCAGCGGCGTTGCGCGCGTCGGATTTGCCGACGAACAGCATAATTTTTCCGCCGTTCGGCAGCGCTTCTTTAATCAACTGTCCGGCTTGACGACCGGCGGCGACGTTGTCCGTGCCGATATACAGCGCGCGTTCGCTCGTCGGCGCGTCGGAATCCTGCGTGATGACGAGCGTCCTTTTCGCCGTGTCGTTAATCAGCTGCGTTTGATTGTCCGGATCAACCGGCGACATCGCAATTCCCTGAACGCCGGTCGAAACCAGATCGTCAATAATGCGTTTTTGTTCGGCGGCGGTTCCTTCGCCGGGAAGTTTGAATTCGACTGTCACGTTGTTCATTTCGCCGTCGGCTTTTTCCACGCCTTTGCGGGCAATCGTCCAGTAATCCGACGCGTTGTTTGTGACAAACGCCAATTTATAATTGCCAGTTGTTGTTGCCGCCGTGCCGGAATTTCCGTTTCCCGCGCCGTTTGCCGAATTAACCGCCGTACCGTTTGAAGTATTGGTCGGCGGCTGACAGGAAATACCGAAAAGCGCAAAAAAAGCGCACGCTGCGACCAAAGACGCTCTGAAATTGTTCATATTTTATTCTCCGCTGAAAAGATGATTTTTAGCTTGGCGCGCCAATTCTGGAAAAGCGGTTAACCGCTTGCAATGATTGAGCGACAAAAATTTTCAAAAAATTGTTTTGGCTGAAAAATTACGGAATTTGTACTGAAAAATATACAGTTATTCGCGCGCGACGGCAAGCGATAAATTGGTTTGACCAATCAATCTTTTAACTTCACAAATAAAGCGTTTTTGCCGAGAATTTCAAGATTACAAAAATCGTCGCAAATGATACGCGCGAAACTTTATAAAAAATTGAATTTTTATCAATCGCGACAGTTTGGCGAAGTTTCGATAATTTCTAAAAATCGGTCTTGATAGCTGCCGGCAAAAGATTTAACGTTGCGTTCGATTTTATCAATTACCGAGCAGAAAAGTTTTTCGTTCTCGATTCGTTCGAGCAAGAAACTCATCGCGTTTGCTTCGCCCCAATATTCGCGATTTTCCCAGATTTCCACCGGCGTTCCGCCCAGATTTTCGGCGACCGTAATCAGCCGTGCGTTTTGCAAATCGAAATTACCGGCGCGAAAAATGTCGTTGTATTCGGCAATCAATTCGTTTTGCCGCCGGAAAATCACCGCGCCGGTTTTCGCCGTTTGTTTGACGTGTCCGAATTCGTGCGCGAACTTGGCGGCGGCGAGAATGTTTTCGCTGATTTTGTGCGTCGGTTTTTTGACTGACAGCGAATTGACGACCGGAAAATAAATCGGATTCGGGTAGCCGCGATCAATTTTCGCGCCGAGAATAATCGTCGCGCCGATTAAATTTCCGTTTTCATCCCACAAATATTCGCTCGTTCCCGCGCCCTGACCTTCATCGTCGCTGATTTTTACGGTCAAACTGAAATTAGCGTTTTCGGCGAAATCTTTCCATTCCATGCGCCCGAATTCCGTGGCGAGCAATTCTTTTTTCCAGCGTTCGTAGCGCAGACGATATTTGTCGGCAATTTCTTCGCGCAAACCGCTTTTCCAATTAGCTTTGGCAATTTCGCTTCGTATCAAATCGCCGCGCGAAACGTCAGCTTTTTGATAGTCAAGCGAACGACAGAAATCGGCGTGTGCGACGCGATTTTTCGCCTCCGCGCCGAAACTGTGTAGGAAAAAAAACGCGAAAAACGCTGCAAAATTTAACCAACGAACAATGCTTTTGTGTTTAATCACAAAAAACCTCCGCGCTGAAATTTGGAAAACTTTTTTTCAAATTATCCGATGGCGTTGGTGAAGTCAATATTTTTACGCGCCGAAATGATTTTTCGCAGTTCGCCTAAAAAGTTATTTTGCCGCCGGATGATCAAATTCATCCCACATTCGGTGATGATGCGTTTCTTTCAAATAAATCGAGCCGACGACGAATGTAATCGCCGCTACGATCATCGGGTAAATCAAACCGGCGTAAATATTTCCCGTCCACGCGCAGGCGATCAAACCGATGGTCGGCAGCAATCCGCCGAAAACGCCGTTGCCGATGTGATACGGCAAAGACATTGACGTATAACGCACTTTTGCCGGAAACGCTTCAACGAGATAAGCGGCAATCGGCGCGTAAACCATCGTCACGAAAAGAACTTGAATGAAAACCAGAAAAATCAGCATCGCGACGTTCGGATTTTTCGCTTCGCCGACCGGCGTGTGAACCGGCGCGGCAGAATTTGCATCGTTCGTGTAAGTTACGGGCGAAAGTTTCGGCTCTTTCGTCACCGGATCGGGTGTTGATTCAATCGCGCGCACGTCGTTTCCGGCGTAATGCACCATTCCGTAATAAAGCGGCAAATAAAAAATCACGGCGAGCAGACAGCCCGCCATCATAATTTTTTTGCGTCCGATGCGGTCGGAAAGCCAGCCGAACAGCACGAAAAACGGAATCGCTCCGAGAATCGCCGCCGCGATAATGTAACTCGCCGTCAGCCGCTCGATGCGCAAAATCGTCTGCATAAAAAAGAGCGCGTAAAACTGTCCGGTGTACCAAACGACGCCTTGACCGGCAGTTGCGCCGAAGAGCGAAATCAGCACGCGCCGCCGGTTTTCCGGATTCATAAACGCATCGACAATCGGTTTGCTCGAAGTCATTCCCGACGATTTGATGTGCTGGAAAATCGGCGATTCTTTCATTTTCAGCCGAATATAAAGCGACATTAAAACGAGAAAAATCGAGATGACAAAAGGAATGCGCCAACCGGCGAAAAAGCTGTCGGCGGCGAACGCTTCTTTCGACATCGAATTCTGAATGCCGATGATAACGGCAAGCGAAATTAGCAGACCGAGCGACGCCGTAATTTGAATAAAGCTCGTGTAATAACCGCGTTTTTCGTCCGGAACGTGTTCGGCGACATAAACGACCGCGCCGCCGTATTCGCCGCCGAGCGCCAAGCCTTGCAGCACGCGCACTAAAATCAAAAGAATCGGCGCCGCCCAACCGATCTGGCTGAAAGTCGGCAGAAAACCGACCGCCGCCGTCGAAAAACCCATCAGCAGAAGCGTGACCAGAAACGCGTATTTGCGTCCGACCAAATCACCGATGCGCCCGAAAAATAAAGCGCCGAACGGACGCACGACGAAACCGACGGCGAACGTCAAAAGATACATCACGAGCGCGAAAACATCATTGCCCGGCGGATAAAAAAGCGGCGCAATCGTCGTCGCGAGACTGCCGAAAATATAAAAGTCATACCATTCGATGACCGTTCCCGCGCTCGACGCGCCGATGACCTGCCAGATTTGACCGGTGCTGATTTCCTCGCGCGCCGCGTTTTCATTCGGCGTGCTGCTCGCTGATTCTTCCCGTTCGCTGTTCGTCATAGTTTTCAGTCGGTTTGTGCTCGAAATTTAATTGAAAAAAAACTCAAAAAAGTTGGGAAATTGTGAAAAAGGCGATTGGCTGAAAGCCAACCGCCTTTCGCGTTGACGCCTCGCCGGAAATGCGATTTGTCAGATTAAATTTTCTCTATAATGGATAATTAAAAGAAAATTTTCAAACCAAACTGAATATAACGCGGACTGCCGACTTCGCGCAGAGTACCGAAACTCTGATCGTAGACTTGTCGAAGGCGGAAAAGTTTGATTCCTTCGAGAGTTCCGAGATTGAACGAATTAACCGTTGTACTCGCAAATCCTTCGGGAACCGGAACGCTGAAAAAGTTGAGCGGCAATCTTCCGCCGTTCGCCGTGCGCGCCGCCGCTAATTGAGCGTTCACTCCAGCGAGCGTTAAAGTCGTTCCCGGATTTGCCGCCTGATAAGCAGTGAATTCGGCTGCCGTCAAATCTCCTTCGTTCGGCAACCCGGTGGTAAATCCCGCAGCACCGCCGCTGTTTGTGTTGGCAAAACGGAAATTCGAGCGGTTAAATGCGTTCAGCAGATCAACGCGGAATTGAATGCGGCGTTTTCCTTCGTTGCCGATAAACGGCATATTGAAGTTTTTCTGCATCGAAAAATCGAAATATTTCTGCAACGGCGCGCGAATATCGAGCGTGCGCGGCGCGTTGCCAAGTTCGCCGCGCGGCGGACGCACGAACGCTGCCGGATTGACATACGGCTCGCACACCGCGCTGATCGGACAATTTGCATCGAAACGCGGATTTTTCAGCGGCACGCCGGGAACCATATTTGGTCGAACGTTACGATTAACTCCGCCCAAACGATTCGTGTCGGTGATATACGGTAGAAACGGCACGCCGCCCTGAAGTCGAACGACGCCGGAAATCGCAAAATCAGCGACGAGCGCGTTTAAATAACCGGGCAGTCCGTTAAGCAAAGATTTGCCTTTTCCGAACGGCAAATCGTAATAAAACGTCGAGCTGAAATTGTGTTTGATGTCAAAAGTTGAAATCGAACGATCTAATCTTCGCTCAGCGCCGAATGAAAGCTGACCGCTGGAAACGCCGGTTTCGAGCACGCGCGTGTCCGGGCTGGCGTCCGAAGCGTCGTCAATTGATTTGGCGAACGTGTAATTTGCCGTAAACGTCAGACCGCCGCGCACGCGTCGGCGCACGTCAACATAACCGGCGTGGCGAATGCTGCTGCCCGACGGATCGAAATAATTGTTCAAATTACTGAAACCGAGAAAAGGACTGCCGATGCTGCCGCGCGGAATCGTGATTGCCGCGCCGAGCAGATTGCGGCGTCCGAGCGGATCGGCGAACGTCGTATCGGTGTTGATTCCCTGCGCTTCGAGCGTTTCGATCAAATCCTGATTGCGCGTGTTGATATTAACGAGCGGCAGATAAAGATGCGTTCCTTTGTTGCCGACGTAAGCGAATTCGACGACCGTTCCTTTGAACGGCTCGAACGCTACAGACAAATTCCAGTTGGTCGAATACGGAACCGCGCCGCTGCTGGTCGCGTTTAAATCGGCGAAACCGGGAATATTGATGCTGTTGCCGTAAAGGATGCCGTTATCCGGTATGCCGAGCGCCTGACTGAGCGGAACTCCCTGAAATAACGCGTTGTTCGACGACAAACGCGCGGCGAATGCGCCGTTCTGCGCGCCGGTCGAACCGGTTGCCGTATTGGTTGCCGATGTAAAAGCGGCAAAATCAGGATTCGGATTGCGGTTGTTGCCGGTAATCGGCGCGTGCGAAATGCCGAAACCGCCGCGAATCACCGCGTTCATTTTTTCGGCGAAAGTGCTGAACTTCGGACTCCACGCGAAACCGAAACGCGGCTCGATGCCGCCGTAATCAACCGGCGTGATATACCGCGAACGACCGTCGCGTCCGGCAAAAGCGAACGCCGGAATGGAAACGCTCGTCGGAATCAGACTGGCGACCGAAGCCGGAATGACCGTGCCGAGCGGCGAGTTTGCCGCGATCACTCCGAGTCCGGCGGCGATGTCGAGCCGTTGGCGTTCGGTCAATGCGGAAGTTTGCGCTAAATCCGGTCGAAAAACGCCCTGTAAATCGTTGTCTTCAACGCGCGGATATTGCAGCGAATAACGCAGACCGAGATTTAAGGTTAAATTCGGACGCACTTTCCAGTCGTTCTGCACGAACGCCGCGCCGCTGTCCCAAGTGTAATTATAATCGAGCAGTAGCGGACGAACGTCAATGACGGCGGGCGTTCCGAGCAAAAGGCTGGCGAACGGATTGCCGCCCGCTGCCCCGCCGCCGTTATTTAAGTTGTTGCGGTTCGTGCTGGTTTGCCCCGAACGAAATTGATAACGACCGCCGGAAGCGGCGAAAAACGGAATGACGTTGAGTTTGGCGTGGCTGATATCAACGCCGAATTTCCACGTCATATTGCCGCGATTATAATAAACGATATCGTTGATGTTATAGCGTTCTTCCTTGTTGTAATTATTGGTTGAACCGGACGAACCGATGTCGGCAAAAGCGTTGTAGCCGCTGCCCGTATCAACGCTGTACGTGAAAAGCGGAATGCCGCCGTTGGTCAAGCTCGGCAAACCGAGTTCGGTCGCTAAATTTCGCCCGCCGTTAATTGAAAATTCCGGCGAAAAATCTTCGCTGAAAACGCCGCGCGTGTAATTGAGACGCAAATCGTTAACGATATTTGACGAGAAAATATGATTGTCGGCAAACAAATACTGCGAAGCGTCGCTGTATGCGGCGCTGTTGCCGTTTACTTCACTGCCGAAACCGCGAACGCCAACAGCGGGCGTCAGCGTGTAGCGAAAATTCGCTTTGTTTTTGCTGGTGAAATTGTGATCAATTTTGAACGTGTAGCGCGTTTCATCCTGCCGCACGAAACGATTGATGACGGCGTTGCGCACTAAACCGGTATCGTCAACAAAATAGTCGCCGCCGCTCGGCAGAAACTCCAAAATTCTCTGGGCGGTCGGATCGAGAAATCCCTGCGGAATCACATTCAGCGACGGATTCGGCACATACGGCTGGGCGGCGGTGCTGAAACAATACGGCTGCGCCACGCCATTGGTCACGACGCGATTCGGTCCGGTGTAACCGAATTGACAGAACTGATAAGTGATCGCCGTTGTTGAAGCCGGCAGGACAATCGGTTGGAGTTGATTGCCGACCAAATTAAATTGCTGGTAAATATTCGCTTGTCCGATTGACGCCTGGTTAAATCGCGTCGCGATGTCGGTCGGCAAGAAGCCGCTGTTGGTGCGCACCAGATTGCGAAAATCACCGGCTCGTTCAGCGGGGGTTGCGAGAAGTGTGGTTTGCGCCAAAAAGTCCTGACGCCAGCGCGGTTCGATGGCGAAAAAGAAAAATGTTTTATCTCGTCCGTCATAAATCGCCGGACCGCCGTCGCCGATGTTCGGCAGAAAAACCGGACCGCCCGCTGAGATTGAAACGTTGGTGTAACGCAGATTGTTTGCCGGTCGCGGACCGCTGCCGATGCGGAACGGGCGCGCGTTGAATTCGGGATTGCGGTGATAGACAAGCGCGGTGCCGTTGAAATTGTTGGTGCCGGATTTGGTCGTCACGTTAATCGTGCCGCCGCCGGTTTGTCCGAATTCCGCCGAATAAGCCGACGTTTGCACGGTGAATTCCTGCACGGTTTCGGGCGTGAAACTGACGACGGCGCGCGCGATGCCGACGCCGGTGTTGTTCACGCCGTCCGCCAAAATCGCCGTGCTGCCCGGTCGTCCGCCGTTGACGCTCAAGTTGAAACCGGGAACCGGCTGACCGGAAGTAACTGCCGGGTCTTCGCTGCCCGCGTCGCCGGAAACATTGGCGACCGTAACGGCGAGATCGAGCACGCTGCGATTGAGCAGCGGAACGTCCTGCAATTGGCGTTCGGTAATCGTCGAACCGGTCGTTCCCGTTTCGGCATTGAGCAGCGGAGTGTCGGCTTCGACCGTCACCGTTTCGCCGATGGCACCGGCTTCGAGCGCGACGTTGACCGTCGCAATCGAGGACGTGTCAACTTTGACGTTTTCGACGACGGCTCTCTTAAAGTTCGCCGCTTCGACCGTCACGCTGTAATTGACCGGATCGAGCGAGCGCACCGAATAATTTCCGTCGTCCGACGTGGTCGTCGTCTGCACTTCATTAGTTCCGAGGTTGGTCACCGTAACGGTCGCGCCCGGAACGAATGCTCCGTTAGCGTCAGTCACCGCGCCGCTGATTCCGCCTTTGTTCGTTTGACCGAACGCGGCGAAACAGAGCACCAAAATTAAAACAATCCCAAAGGTAAACCGCATAAAAAACTCTCCTGTAAATCCTTTCCGATGATTTTTGATAAATTGCGTAAAATTGCCGAAAATGTTTTCGATAAATCCGAAAATATTCCAACCGCTTCCGCTGATTCGGAGCGGAGTAGATGCTGGAAAAAATGTTAATTCTCTAAATGCGAACTTGATTTGCTGCTGCGCGATTTCATTACATTGCTGTCATCACACCGGCAAATTATTTAGAACTAAATCAAAACGAACGCTGCTAAAATTTGCGAAAATCGAAACCGGTTGTCATAAAAACCAACCGGTTTCGATTTGTCTTTTTAGACTCGAATTTCCCTTAAAAAAGGAACTTAATCCCAATCTGGGCGCGCCGCGCGTAGTTGTCCTGATTGGCGCTGGTTGCCGAAACCTGTCCGAAATTCGCCGCCGTCGGATTAACAACCGGCGCGGGAAAATACGGTTCGTTTAGTGCGTTTATTAATTCAAACCTCAACTGAATTCGCATTCCTTCGCGAATACGCGTTTCTTTGGAAAGTGAAAAGTCGAAATTGTTTTGATTGTCGCGTCGGACATCGCTGAATCGGAGCGGCAGCGTTCGCAAATGGCTGACCGGCACCGCATTCGTTGTAAAAACGCTCGTATTAAACCAGCTGGTCGTTGTTCGGTCTGACGAATCAATGCTGATGTCGCCGCCGTTGTAGAAAAGATCGGTTCCGAAACTAATCGGAAAACCGGTTTGGAACGTGTAAATTCCCTGCAACTGCCAACCACCGATAATGCGGTCAACCACGCCGTTCGCGCCGGAGAAAAACGTTTGACCTTTGCCGAA
>SXVE01000590.1 GCA_005790265.1 Acidobacteriota bacterium
AAATACGCGAAAATCGTCGCTGAAATGAAAGCGCTTTTAGCGAAAATGCCGACCGCAGGAGATTGAAAACATTTTGAAGCCGCAGATTTTCGCGGATAAATGCAGATTAAAATTCAAGAATTTGATTTCGAGATTCAAGACAATCAATTTAATCATAATTTACGTTTTTCTCATCTGCGTTCATCTGCGAAAATCTGCGGTTTAATTTAAAATTTTATGTCGCAGGAAAATAAATTAAATCGCCGAAATTTTTTGAAAACGAGCGCGGTCGGCGCGTCGAGTTTAGCGCTGTTGGCAAACTCGCCAAATAAAGTTTTCGCCGCCGAGTTAAACGCTTTACCGCAGAGCATTTCGGCGCGACGCATTTTTCCGATGAATCACGATTGGCTTTACTCGGAAAAATCAACGCCCGACGCTTTCGGCGTGAAATTTAATGACCGAAATTTCGCGCGCGTCAACATTCCGCACACGAATAAAATGCTGCCGATGAACGGTTTCGACGAAAAGGAATACACGTTCGTTTCGGTTTACCGCAAGCATTTCAAATTGCCGAAAGACGTGCGAAATCAGCGCATTTTCGTTGATTTCGCAGGCGTGATGACGGCGGCGAAAGTTTACATCAACGGCGAAAATCTCGGTGAATACAAAGGCGGTTATACGCCGTTTTCGTTTGAATTGACCAACAAAATCAACTGGAACGGCGACAACGTTTTAGCCGTCGAAGTTGACTCAACCGAGCGCCCGGACATTCCGCCGTTCGGCGGGATGATTGATTATTTGACCTTCGGCGGCATTTACCGCGAAGTCCAGATTCGCGCTGTTAATCAAATTTTTATCGAAAACGTTTTCGCCAAACCGCAGAATGTTTTGAGCGCGAACAAATCGGTAAACGTCAAAGTTTTCACCGGCGGCGCGGTTGATTCGACACTTAAAATAACAGCCGAACTGCGCGACGGCGAGCGCGTTAGCGCTTCAAATTCGCAAAACATCGCGCCAGATTCGGCGGAAGTAACTCTGAGCAATCTCGGCGCGATTGAGCTTTGGGACACGAATAATCCGAAACTTTACAACGTCCGCGTCACGCTTTCGCAAAACGGTAAAGTTATAGACCATTTCGACACACGCATCGGTTTTCGCGAAGCGAAATTTACGCCAGAAGGTTTTTATTTGAACGGCAAACCGTTGAAACTGCGCGGTTTGAATCGTCATCAAACATATCCGTTTGTCGGTCAGGCGATGCCCGCGCGCGTGCAGAAACGCGACGCCGAAATTTTGAAAAAAGAGCTGAAATGCAACATCGTCCGCACGTCGCATTACCCGCAGTCAACGCATTTTTTGGACGCGTGCGATGAACTCGGATTGCTCGTTTTTGAGGAAATTCCCGGCTGGCAACACATCGGCGATAAGGATTGGCAGGATTTGTCGGTGCGGCACGTCGGCGAAATGATTCGGCGCGATTGGAATCATCCTTCGATTATTTTGTGGGGCGTGCGCGTCAACGAATCGGGCGATAATCGCGAATTTTACACGCGCACGAATGCGCTCGCGCACGAGCTCGACGATTCCAGGCAAACCGGCGGTGTGCGTTACCGCTACAATTCCGAGCGGCTCGAAGACGTTTACACGATGAACGATTTCGGTTTTCCGCTGCGCGCGCCGAATCATCCGCTTTATCTCAACACCGAATTTAACGGTCATATGTATCCGACGAAACGCGCGGATAATGTCGAACGCGTGCGCGAACACACGCATCGCCACGCGCGCGTTCACGATGCGCTCGCGTCCGATGCGAAATACGCGGGCGGCTTGGGCTGGTGCGCGTTCGATTACAACACGCACGATTATTTCGGCTCGGGCGACCGCATTTGTTATCACGGCGTTTCCGATATTTTCCGCATTCCGAAACCGGCTGCCGGATTTTACAAATCGCAATGCGATCCAGCGGAAGAAATCGTGCTCGCACCGGCGTTCGATTGGGCGCGCGGCGACGAAAACGAAACGTTTACCAACGCGCTCGTCTGCTCAAACTGCGAAAAATTAAAATATTTCGTCGGCGAGCGAATGATTGCCGAAGTCGAACCGGACAGGAAAACTTACCCGCATTTGAAATACGCGCCTTTTTCGGCAAATTTACACGACGCCATCGGCAAAAAATGGGAAGATTTGCGCATCGAATGCTACATCGGCGGAGTAAAAGTCATAGAACGCCGAATGTCGGCGAAAGGCATTGACCAAAAATTCATCGTTCAGGCGGACGATAACGAATTAATCGCCGACGCGATTGATATGACACGCGTCGTTTTCAAAGTAACCGACGAATTCGGCAACGTGCGCCCGTTCGCGTTCGGCGCGATTCAATTTTCCATCGAAAACGGCGCAATCGTCGGTGACAATCCGTTTCCGCTGACGGGCGGCGCGGGTGCGATTTGGGTGAAAACAACCGAAAAACCGGGAACGATTCGGCTGACGGCGAAACACACGCGACTCGGCACGCAAACGATTGAAATCAAAGCAGTTGCCGCACCGCGCGAACAGCTCGCATCGTAAAATTTCGGCGGTAAACTTTCCCTATGTTTTCTATGTTTCTATGTGTT
>SXVE01000591.1 GCA_005790265.1 Acidobacteriota bacterium
AATTCAGAATTTGATGAAAACCAAAATTTGTTTTTTGACGCTGATTTTTTTAGCAATCGTTTCCACGGCGCATGCTTTTAACCGGGAAACGATTGCTAAATTAATTGACGACGCAAATAAAAAAGGCGAGTTTTCCGGCGTCGTTTTGGTAGCAAAAGGCGACAAGATTATTTATAAATCAGCAGTCGGACAGGCGAATCGCGAATGGAAAATCGCGAACGCGGCGAACACGAAATTTCGCATCTGTTCAATTACGAAACAGTTCACGGCAATGCTCGTGATGCAGTTGGTAGAAGCGGGAAAGATTGACCTCGACAAAACCGTCGCCGATTATTTGCCGGAATTTCGCAGGGAAACGGCGAGTCGCATCAAGATTCGCGATTTGTTGGCGAGCGCGTCGGGTTTGCCGAGTTTGCCCGATGACTTTTACGTGAGTGAAGACGCGAAGATGGCGGATGCTGATTACGTCATCAAAACTTATCTGCAAAAAGATTTGGAATTTGCTCCGGGTGAAAAATTTAATTACAACAACGCGGATTTTATTGTTTTGGGAAAAATCGTCGCCACAGTCGCGGGCAAAGATTACGAAACAATTTTGCGCGAAAAGATTTTGCAGCCGCTCGGAATGAAAAACAGCGGACTTTTAAAAAACGACGCGGTCATTGAAAATTTAGCCAGCGGTTACGGCTTCAAAGACGGAAAATATTCAAGGGAAAGTTTCCTCCAAATCCAAAATTTCGGCGCGGCGGGCGCGATGTATTCGACCGCCGAAGATTTGTTTTTGTGGGACAGAGCTTTGCTTGCCAATAAAATTTTGTCGAAAAAATACACCGACGAAATGTTCGCGCCGCTGCCGAAACTCGGCTTCGTCGCGCTCGGAAGCTGGACTTATTCGACAAAATTCGCCGACGGCAAGACGCGCAAATTAACCGAACGACAAGGTTATATCAACGGTTTCTGCGCGCTCAACATTATCGCGCCGGACGACAATATTTCGGCGATTTTTTTGAGCAATACCGAAACGCAAACGCTTTTTCGCACTTACGCGGCGCAAGGTTTATCGTATCAAGTGCTGAACGCGATTTTTGAAAAATGAAATTTTCGCATTCGTTTTCCGTTTCCGCCGCAGATATTGATGAGCAAAAACACGTCAACAATGTCGCGTATGTCAAATGGATTCAAGACGTTGCGGTCGCTCACTGGTTTTCGATTGCCAGCGAACGAATTCGCCAAAAATATACTTGGGTTGTCCTTCGCCACGAAATTGATTACAAAAAGCAGGCGTTTGAAAACGAGGAAATCGTAGTTGAAACCTGGGTCGGCGAGCCGACGCGGATTTCGTGGGAAAGATTTACGGAAATTAAACGCGGCGCAGATTTATTGGTCAAAGCGAGAAGCGTTTGGTGTTTGATTGACCGCGAAACAGCGAAACCGGCGCGCATTACATCGGAATTGAAAGAATTGTTTCAATGAGGCGAATATGAAAATTTTGCAGATTTTAGTTTTGTGTTTAGGATTGACCGTTTTTATTAACGGGCAGACAAAGGATAAATCAATTCTGAGCGGAAATGTTTATGATGCAAACGGCGCGTTGATTGTAGGAGCAAAAGTAACAGCGATAAATGGAAAGGGTGAAAAATTTGAAACTATAACGGACGATCAAGGAATTTATGTACTTAATCTACCCTTCAATTTATATAATCCAAAACCCGACTTTAATGTATCAAAATATGAAATAGCTGTTAGTAAAGAGGGTTTCGAGAGAAACTTTATCAAAGATTTCAAATTTGTTCCTTCTTCAAAAAGTAAAATGATTCTTGATTTCGCATTAGATGTTTTTGTAAATATAAACACAATAATTGTTGATTTAAACAATTAAATATAAAGAGGAAAAATAATAAACAATGAGCAATTTAACATTTGGAATTATCAAGCCCGACGCGGTGGCGAAAGGGCATACGGGAAAAATCGTTGACAAGATTTTGGGCGCAGGCTTCAAGATTCGCGGGATGAAATTGATTCATCAGTCGAAAAAACAGTCGGAAGGCTTTTACGCGGTTCACGCCGAGCGTCCGTTTTTCGGCGAATTGACGGAATTTATGTCGAGCGGTCCGTGCGTTGTTTTAGCGCTCGAAAAAGAGAATGCGGTCAAAGCGTGGCGCGATTTGATGGGCGCGACAAATCCGGCGGAAGCGGCGGAAGGAACTTTGCGCAAGGAGTTTGCCGGTTCAATCGGCGAAAACGCGGTTCACGGTTCGGATTCGGACGAGAACGCGGCGATTGAAATTTCGTATTTCTTCAGCAAACTTGAATTAGTTTAAGCAAAAAGCTATAAAAGTTGCAGAGTTTCGGGCAGTTGCAGAAAGTTACAGGTAGTCGTCGTTAAATTAGCAATCATTCACGGAAGATTTTTAACTTTCTGAAAACTATCTGTAATTTTCCGCAAATTCTGCTGGATTTTATTAAGGAAAATAAATCTTATGAAAAAATGCCCGACTTGCGATAAGACTTTTGACGATTCGATGCGGTTTTGCCAGACTGACGGCACGCCGCTCGTTGAGATTTTTGATGTTCCCGCCGCTGATAATGATCCGTATCGGACTGTGGTCGGACGCCAGGACGGTTCAGCGCCAGCCGAACCGATTGATCCATTTAAAACGATGGTCGCCGGTTCGCGAAAAAACGACGAGTCCGGCGATTTGCTGCAACTTCCGCAGGAACAAGATCCGCTGAAAACGATGTATGTTTCCGACGAGGAATTGAAGCGGGAAATGAATGCGATCAAACCGAAGCAGGAAGGATTTATTGACGTTGCGCCGCTTAACGACGCAACATCAATAGATGAACGCAACGTTCCGCCGAGCAGCAATTCTCCTTTTTCAACCGAAAATAAAACCGAAGTCAAAAGCGGTTTTGAATTCGGTTCGAGCGATTATTCGACTGACGATAGCAGCGTAAATAACAATAACGCGAATCCGTTTTCAAATCCGCCGCAAAGTCCATCATCGCCGTTTGGCAATCAGACAAACTTAAACGAATCGAAAAATCCGTTTGATAGTTCTCCGTATGAAACGCCGGGCACGCCGATTCCTTCGCCGTTTGGGGAATCGAAACCTTCGTCTTATCAAATGCCGTCTGCTCCTTTGCCGCCGAAGTTTAAGGAAGAAGAAATTCGTGCGGAAGCATTCAACACGCCGTTTGCCGAAGAAGTCGCAGCGCATCAAAGTCAGCCGCTGCAAGCCGCCGAATGGACGCCGCCGCCCGCGCCCGAATCAAGCTGGCAGAATCAGGAAATCGGTGCTAATACGCCGTTTCAACCACCGATCAGCGGCAATGGCGGGGATAAAACCTTGGCGATTGTTTCGCTTGTTTGCGGAATTTTAAGCGTCACCTGCTGCGGCGCGATTACCGGAATTATCGCTTTAGTTACCGGATATATGGCGAAAAATAATGCGGACAACAATCCACAGCAATACGGCGGACGAGGAATGGCGCTTGCCGGAATAATTCTCGGCGCGATTTCGCTAGTGCTGACGGTTCTGCTGATTATTTTGCAGATTACGCTCGGAGTGCTCGGAAATTTATAGAAAACTTTTCTTGGTTATACAAAAAGCCTGCTTCATTTGGAAAGAAGCAGGCTTTTTAAGTTATAATCAAAGCAGAAATCTTAATCAGAAAATATGTCAATCATTACCGATGTTATTCAATCAACCGTCGCCGTCTTAAAAGGAATGCGGCGCACTTTGGCGGAAATTCCGAAAGAAAAATGGACGGTGCAGTATCCGGATGTGCCGATTACCGTTCAGCCGCGTTATCGCGGAATGCATCTGCTGCACGTTGACGAAAAAGGCAAAGAAAAATGCGTCGCGTGTTATTTGTGCGCGGCGGCGTGTCCGTCCGACTGTATTTATATCGAAGCGCAGGATGATCCGCGACCGTACGAAGAACGCGTCGGGCGCGACGAACGCTACGCGAAAGTTTACAATATTGATTACGGACGCTGTATTTTCTGCGGTTTCTGCGTCGAAGCGTGTCCGAAAGATGCGATCACGCACGGTTATAACTTTGAAATTTCCGTCTACAATCGTTCGGATTTGCTGAAAACGAAAGACGATTTGCTGATTACCAAACAAAAGCAGTCGAAAAATTATCGCGTCGCGCTTTCGAGCGAAGATGTAGATTCGGAATACAAAGAAGTATAAAAGTAAAAACGGCTAGCGTAATATGAAAGACAAAATTGTGAAATTTTTGTTCGACATCTTCTTTTTTATTGCGTTAGCCGTTTCTTTGTTTGCTGAATTTTCAGAGTTAACCAGTCCGACCAAAGTCGGTTTCTATGTAATCTTAATCTTATTTTGGATTACGTTATTAATTTTACAATCTCATAAATCTAAAAAAGAAAAATCGGGTCAGATTTTAGTGTCTTTAGCTTTAATTATTCTGTTTGCCGGATTCTTGATTTTACCGCAAATTTATACAACATTTGCTGCAACTGCGGTGATTGTTGCTCTACCATTTTTTGTTGCTTGGGCAATTTACAAAACCTATAAGATTTACAGCTCATACTTTCAAACTGAAGTCGTAAACCTGCCGCAAATTTCCGATAAGCCGAAAAAACGAGTTATTTTTCGGTAGAAATTGAAAAATTCGTTATAATCTTTTTCCATGGACACTTCCGAATTGCCGCCGACTCGAAAAGGCAGAGATTATGAGATAAAAGCGCTTGGTTTGCGTGATTTCGC
>SXVE01000592.1 GCA_005790265.1 Acidobacteriota bacterium
CATGGAAAAAATAAGCAAAAAGCGATTCGTTTTTGTTGAAATGAATCGCTTTTTGCTTATTTTTGATAGTGGTTTTCGACGACTAACTTTTGTCTGTAAAGCTGTTATCAATCACTGACGGATAATAAAATTTTCCGAATGTTTCCAGCGTTTGCGGATTAAAACGTTTTCTTGCACCGCACTTCAGACAAGTTCGATAAGCGGCATCGCCTTTCGCAAAAGGACGTCCGAGTTCTCCGTGCCGGCACCCGAAAAGTTTAGCCATCAAACCGATTTTCCTTTCGACCGAAAGCCGATTTGACTGCTCTTCAATTTGTGATTTTTTAGTAAGCAATGATTGAAATTTGTTTTTGAGCAAAGCGGTCGTCATATATTTTTATTTTTTTCCTTCTGAAAAATTACTGAAAAGAATTGGTAAGCTGTGTTTTTGACCACACGATAAATTATCAGCACCGAACATCGCGTTTCGATTCAATAATTTACCACTGTTTTATTAAATAAGTCAATGAACTTTTTTCGTGAGTTCGCCAAAAATTATGCCTCTTTACTTTCTAAGGAAAAATAAATCTATTTTTAATCCGGCTACAACCTGGAAAATCTATTATCTTTGATGTCTGCCGCTTAAATTTGCCACGACCGCAATGAGCTCGGCGGGCTCGACCGGTTTTGGGAGATGAATTTGAAATCCGGCTCGCAGAACTTTCATTCGGTCTTCAACTCTCGCGTAAGCGGTCAGAGCCGCCGCCGGAATCGAGCCGCCTTGCTCGGCGGACAATGCTCTCACCTTTTTAATTAACGAGTAACCGTCTTCGCCGGGCATTCCCAAATCGCTCAACAAAATGTCCGGACGCAATTCTTTCAACAAATTCAATCCCGCAGCAGCCGAAGCAGCGGCTGTTACTTTTGCGCCGCATTTTTCCAAAACGGTTTTAATCAGTGTTCGACCGTCATCGTCGTCATCAACAACCAAGACGTGCAAACCTTCTAATTCGGGCGTGCATTCAAACAGCACATCTCGATTGCTCGTCGGGTGCTCGCGTTCTGTGTTTTTTTCGGGCGATATTTCGATTGAACGCAGAGTGATGAGCGGCAATTTTACGGTAAAAGTTGCTCCGTTCCCTTCGCCGTCGCTTTCCGCTTCGACGGTGCCGCCGTGCATTTCAACTAAATGGCGGACAATCGCCAAACCGAGTCCCAAACCGCCGTGCTGTCTGGTGCTGGCTGAATCTGCTTGGCGGAAACGGTCAAAAATATACGGCATAATTTGCGGAGAAATGCCGATGCCCGAATCCGAAACGATAATTTCGATGTGCGAATTGACGCGCTCGAGACGAATTTGAACGCGTCCGCCTTTCGGCGTAAATTTCACCGCGTTTGACAAAAGATTCCAGACAATCTGCTGCAAGCGGTTGCGATCACCGGAAATCATACTGCTGCCCGAATCGAGCACGCGCTGAAGCCGAATTTCTTTCGCCTGCGCCGCCGGCAATACGGATTCGACCGCCGCTTCGATAACCGAAGAAAGCTCTAGCGGCTGCGTTTCGAGTTTTAATTTTCCTGAGATGATTCGTGACACGTCGAGAATGTCATCAATCAATTGCGATTGAATGCGCGCATTGCGCCGAATCGTTTCGATAGCGCGCTGCCAAGCGGATTCGTCAAGCCGCTTGTCGCTTAAAATCATTGACCATCCGAGAATGGCGTTAAGCGGCGTGCGCAATTCGTGCGACAAAGTGGCGAGAAATTCGTCTTTGGCTCGATTAGCCTGTTCCGCATTTTGCCGAGCTTCTACCTGCTCGGTAATGTCAACTCCGTGAGCGAAAATGCCGGAAACAACACCGCTCGCTTCAAAAATCGGCTGGTAAACAAAATCCACGATGCGATTTTCCAGCGGCGCATCCGGTTCCCACTGCACCTGAACGGAAAGCTCGCGACCGATAAACGGTTCGCCGGTACGAAAAACATCGTCGAGCAGCTCGAAAAAGCCTTGTCCGTCAATTTCCGGCAAAGCCTTGCGCACAGGCTTGCCGATCACATCGCGGTGCCCGATCAGTTTTAAGTAAGCCGGATTGGTCAGCTCGAAGATGTGCTCCGGTCCCTGTAACGTGGCAACAAAGGCGGGCGCTTTGGTAAAAAGATAAGCAAGTTTCGAGCGTTCGGCTTCTAGTTGATCGAGCAATCTTTCGTTGTTCTGTTCCGCTTTTTTACGGTCGGTAATATTGTTAAAAAGAACGGCGACTTTTTTGCTTCCGTCGCCGCCGACGCGAAAAGCATTTACGTCGAACCAGCGTCCCATCGCTTCCGAACCTTCAACGGTGCGCACCGGCTCGCCCGTCATCGCGACTTTGCCGTAAAGCTGATACCAGCGTTCTTCAAAATTCGGAACCAATTGACTGATCGGCGTGCCGCGCAGCGCTTCGTCAGCCGGAATTCCGGTTAACTGCTCGAACGCCGGATTGATTTCTAAAAAGCGGTAATCGAACGGCTTGTTCGTTTCGTCAAACAACACTTCGATAATACAAAAACCTTCGTCTATCGAATTGAAAAGCGTGCGATAGCGTTCATCGCTCGCTTTCAGCTGCTGCTCGGTTCGTTTGATGTCGGTTATTTCGCGGGCGATTTTCGAGGCTCCGATAATTTTTCCGTCGGCGGCTTTAATCGGTGAAATCGTCAGCGAAATATCAATCAGTTTTCCGGATTTCGTCTTTCGGATCGTTTCATAATGCTCAATCCGTTCGCCTCTTTTGATTCTTTCGAGAATCGCCGGTTCTTCGTTATAATGGTCGGCGGGAATCAGTGTTAAAATGGTCTTTCCGATCACTTCTTCCGCAGTATAGCCGAAAGTTCGCTCAGCGCCTTTGTTCCAGCTCGTAATTATTCCGTCGAGCGTTTTGCTGATAATCGCGTCGCCAGCCGATTCTATAATTGCCGCCAACCAAAACGGCGCGATGTCTTCGGATAAAACCGTATTGACATTTTTATCGTTTACCAGATTTGAAGATGTTTTCCCTTGTTCGTTATCTTTAGTCATTAGTTTCAAAATAGTATGTGCAAATCAACTTTTCAACAACTCCGATTTGAGAAAGTCAGACATTCAAAAGTCGCGAACAAAGATTTGCCAAATGAAAACAAATTTCTAATTTTTTAATTATTTGAGCCGACGATTTGGAATTGCAGCAATCAAAGGGTTAACGAAAAATTAGCCCCGAAAATCAACGTTCAAAAGTCAGATGGGAAGAGTTTTTTTAAACTTTAAATTAAGTTTTTCAGTCAATCGCGGCTCGATACAATTTTACCGGATCTATGACGAAAATCAATTGCTTTGCCGGTTTTGAAATATACATTTTTAGGGTTAAATTGAACATCAAATTTTACGAAGCAATCGAAAGCAATTCGAGAAACAATACATACTCAAATTTTA
>SXVE01000593.1 GCA_005790265.1 Acidobacteriota bacterium
ATCACCGCTTTCTGCAAAACGGTGATTGCGTCGCTATAATTGCTCTGCAAGTAAAGCTCAACACCTTTCGCCGCCTCATCTTGTCCGAACGCGACAAAAGTAAACAGTAAAATAACCAATAATGATAAGGTCAATTTCATTTTACAATCAGTAAAAAATCGTTTTTTGATTTCAAATGTAGTGTTTTCCCTAACCGAAAATATTTCTCACTTTATCAATAAACGACTGATCCTGAAATTCGACGTCTTCGATTTCCGCGAGCTGTTCAAGCAGTTTGCGCTGCTCTTTCGTCAATGTTTTCGGCGTAATCAGCGTTGTTGCAACGAACAAATCGCCTTTTCCGCGCCCGCCGAGCGCCGGCATTCCTTTGGATTTAATGCGAAAAACCGTTCCGGTCTGCGTGCCCGCCGGAATTTTCAATTCTTCTTCGCCGTCAAGCGTTTTGACATTAATTTCCGCGCCGAGCGCCGCCTGCGCGAACGTAATCGGGACTGCCGAATAAAGATTCGCGCCCTGCCGCTCGAAAATTTCGTGTTCGGCAACGTGAATGACGACGAACAAATCGCCCGCTCCGCCGCCGTTTACTCCCGCTTCGCCTTCGCCGGAAACGCGCAGCCGCGAGCCGGTTTCGACGCCCGCCGGAATTTTAACCTCAAGCACTTTTTCTTTTTCGACGCGTCCGGCGCCGCCGCATTTTTTACACGGATTGCGAATAATTTGACCGCGACCGGAACAATTCGGGCACGTTCTCATCACCGAGAAAAACCCTTGCTGATAACGCGTTTGTCCGCTCCCGGCGCAGGTAATGCAGTTTTCCGGCTCGCTTCCCTTTTCCGCGCCTTTGCCGCTGCATTCGTCGCACGTTTCGAGTCGCGGAATATTTAACTTTTCTTCTTTTCCGGCAGCCGCTTCTTCGAGCGTAATTTCCAGATCGTAGCGCAAATCCGCGCCGCGCTGTCCGGTCGAACGCCGAGCGCCGCCTGCCGCGCCGCGCCCGCCGCCGAAAACATCGCCGAAGCCGAATAAATCAAAAATATCTTCGATGTTGGAAAACCCCGGATCGAAACCGAATCCCTGACCGCCGCCCGCCGCACCAGCCGCCGCGTGCCCGAATCGGTCGTAAGCCGCGCGTTTCTGCGCGTCCGACAAAACCGAATAAGCTTCTGCCGCTTCTTTGAATTTTTCTTCCGCTTCGGTATTATCCGGATTTTTGTCCGGGTGATGCTGAATCGCCAGTTTGCGATAAGCCGCTTTAATTTCTGCTTCCGTCGCCGTACGCGAAACGCTTAAAACTTCGTAATAATCTCTTTTGCTCATAAAATTGTTATTTCAAATTACAAGTTTAAAGTTCCGGGCGACCTAACCCGAAATTTCAAATCTAAAATCCAAAATAAAGATAACGCCAGCTCATCTTAAAAATGAACTGACGTTCGAGATATATTTTGCGATAATGCCGGTATTTTCTCAAGCGCGAAAGCACCGCGCGTTGATTCGGCGTTTTTTTCGCCGCTTAAACCATTGACATCATTGATTCGGTCAGTTTTTCGGCGACCGTTTCGACTTTAATCAAGGCGATGCCGATTTCGTCCGAATCGCCGGTTTCCAAAGTTCTTTCCGCATCATTAAGCGTGCCGTTGAGTTCCTGCTGCTGTTCGAGCGGGAAATTTTTTCCGAATTCGGCAATGGCGCGGCGCGCGTTTTTAATCAGCGAATCGAGCCGATTTTTCTGCATAATCAGCTGTTTAATTTGCTGGTCGTTTTCCACCGAACTTTCCGCTTCCATGATCAAACGCTCGATTTCATCCGGCGCTAAACCGGAAGAAGGCGTGATCTGCATCGCGTGTTCGAGTCCGGTCATTTTATCTTTCGCCGAAACGCTGACGATGCCGTTGGCGTCAATTTCAAACGCGACTTCGATTTGCGGAAAGCCGCGCGGCGCGGGCGGAATGCCGACGAGTTCAAATTTGCCGAGACTGCGATTTCCGGCGGCAACTTCGCGCTCGCCCTGCAAAATATGAATTTCCACCGATTGCTGACTGTCCACCACCGTTGTAAAAGTCATCGTATTTTTGAGCGGAATCGTCGCATTGCGCGCGATCAGTTTAACGAACAAACCGCCGCGCGTCTCGAGTCCCAAACTGAGCGGCAGCACGTCGAGCAAAACGATGTCTTTCACGTCGCCGGTCAAAACTCCGCCCTGAATCGCCGCGCCCATCGAGACGACTTCGTCCGGGTTGATTTCCGCTGACGGTTCCTTGCCGAAAACTTCTTTGACCGTGCGCGTTACAATCGGCGAACGCGTTTGTCCGCCGACTAAAATTACTTTATCAATGTCGGAGACTTGCAGTTTGGCGTCCCATAAAGCCTTTTGACACGGCTCGACGGTTGATTCGACCAAATCAAGCACAAGCTCTTCAAATTTGGCGCGCGTCAACACGGTGTTGATGTGTTTCGGTCCGGTCGGATCGGCGGCGATAAACGGCAGATTGATCGTCGTTTCGGTTACGGTCGAAAGTTCGCATTTAGCGCGTTCCGCCGCTTCTTTTAAGCGCTGCAAAGCCAATCGGTCGTCTTTTAAGTCAACTCCGTTTTCATTTTTGAAAGTTTGGACGAGCCAGCCGATCACGCGCTGATCGAAATCTTCGCCGCCCAAAAAAGTGTTGCCCGATGTCGAAAGCACTTCAAAAACGCCGTCGTTAATTTCAAGAATCGAAATGTCGAACGTTCCGCCGCCGAGATCGTAAACCACCACTTTTTCGCTTTTATTTTTGCCGAAACCGTAAGCGAGCGCGGCGGCTGTCGGCTCGTTGATAATGCGTTCGACTTCTAAACCGGCGATTTTTCCCGCGTCGCGCGTCGCCTGACGCTGCATATCGTCAAAATAAGCTGGAACCGTGATAATCGCTTCGGTAATTTTGTCGCCCAAAAATTCTTCCGCCGCGAGTTTCAAACGCTGCAACACGATTGCCGAAATTTCCGGCGGACTGTAAACGCGGTCGAGCACGCGAATATGCGCGTCGCCGTTCGGCGCTTCGACGATTTCAAACGGCACGTTATCGCGCATTTTTTCGACTTCCGGCGAATGATATTTGCGCCCGATCAAACGCTTGACGGCGTACAGCGTATTGCTCGGATTCGTTACCGCCTGACGTTTGGCAATCTGCCCGACGAGTCGTTCGTCTTTGTCCGTAAATCCGACGACCGACGGCGTTGTTCTGCCGCCTTCGCGGTTCGAGATAATTTGCACCGCGCCGCCTTCCAAAACGGAAACGCAACAGTTCGTTGTGCCCAAATCTATACCGATTACTTTACTCATAATTTGATTTGCTGAAGGGAAAGATAAAGGGAGGAATTAAAAAGTGACAATTTATTCAGCTTCCGGCTGATTTTCGCCCGAAGCGTCGTTTTCTACCGGCGCGGTTTCGGTTAACGACGCTTTTGTGGCGACTTTGACCATCGAAGGGCGAATGACGCGCTCGCCGAGCAGATAGCCACGCAGAAATTCGGCGGAAACCGTGTGCGGCGGAAATTCGGCGGTTTCTTCGAGCGCCACCGCTTCGTGGTAATGCGGATCGAAACGCTCGCCGACCGAAGCGATTGGCATCACGCCCATTCCCGCCAAAACTTCGTTCAACTGTTGATTGACCAGAAAAATGCCTTGAAAAAACTGCTCAAATTCTTTCGTTTTCGCGCTCGCCTCGTCCGCCGCAAAATCGAGCGCGCGGTTTAAATTGTCGAGCACCGGCAGCATCTGCATCGCCAGATTGCTGATGTTCGCCACAAAAATTTCGCTTCTTTCGCGCTCGATTCGATTTTTGTAATTATCAAAATCTCTCTGCCGCCGGTTGAAATTTTCCGTCATTTGCACGGTTTTAGTTTCCGCCTGCGCGATTTTAATTTTTAAATCCTCGACCTCGCTTTCCAGTTCGGAAAAAGTTTTGCTGTTCGGAATAAACACGTTCGACGTTTGCGGCGGAGTTTTTTGGACGACCGGCGGCTGAAAATTTAGAAAATCGGGTAGCTCCGGTTCCGCCAAATCCGATTCTTCAATTTCGATCACTAAATCCGGGGCAATATGCAGATTTTTTTCTCTGATTTCAAGCTGTTTGATAAAATCTTCTACCGAAGGAGATAATTCGGCGAAAAAATCTTCTGTGTTTTCTAAATGTTGGTTGGAGTTCATTATCGAAGTTGATCTGCTTTTTTATTGAATTATTTCGGGTTATTTCGGGTTATTTCGGATTATTCGGATCATCTAAAAATTAGTTGTTCGAGCTGCCGGAGTGTTCTTTCGCAATCATTTTTTCTAAAATTTGTGCGACGTAACTGACAATGGAAATCATTCGGGCGTATTCGATTCGGGTCGGACCCAAAACGCTCAGCGTGCCGAAAGCCGAACTGCCTGCGAGACGATAAGGAGCGGTGATGAGCGTGCAATTTTTCAGTGAAGGCGATGAATTTTCGCTGCCGATGATAATTTGCACGTTGCCTTTCGCCGATTCGCCGCGTCCGACGCATTCGTTTAATATTTGCAGCAGACGCGATTTCTCGCCGATAGTGCGCAACAATTCGCGCAGCCGTTCAAGGTCGGCGAAATCGTTTTTCGTCAGAATATTCGGCGTTCCATCAACGTAAACTTCGCCCAAACGATCTTCTTCGTCCTCAATACTTTGCGAACATAAAATAACCGCCGTTTGCAGCAATTTATCAAACAGAGCTTTTTCTTCGTGCATCAATTTTAGAATTGACGCGCGAATTTCCGAAAGGCTTTTTCCGCTGAATTCGGCGTTGAGATAACGCGCCGTGCGTTCTAATTCATCGTTGGAAAAAGCGGTTTTGAGCCGAATGATTTTGTTGTGGACGATATTCGGCGCGGAAACCAAAACGATCAAAACGCGATTGTCCGGCAAATTGACAAAGCCGATATGCTGCAACCGATCATTCGCCAGCGACGGAGAAACCACGATTCCGACGTTGTTGGAAAGAGCCGAGAGAAGCTGCGAAGTGCGTTCCATCAAACGATCCGGCGTTTCGGTAAAATCCGAATCGCCGAAACCGAATTCGTCGCTGATCATTCGCAGATCGTCTTTGGAAACGCTGAGCACGCCAAGCAGATTATCAACGTAAAACCGGTAACCCTGATCGGTCGGAACGCGACCGGCGGAAGTGTGCGGCTGTTCGAGCAAACCGAAATCTTCGAGTTCGCTCATCACGTTGCGAATCGTCGCCGAACTTAAACCGGACGCGCCGGAAAATTTTTCGGCGATGGTTTTTGAACCGACCGGCTCGCCCGTGATTAAATGTTCGTTGATTACTGCGGACAGGATGATTTGCCCGCGCGAATCCGGGACTTTAAGAATATTTTCAGACGTGTATTGTATTTCGCGGACAGACATTTTTTTAACGGTGAGTTTGATGCGCATACGCCGCATGACGATGCGTTTATGCTATTAAAACGAATATCATTTTCCGGCTAAATATGTCAAGAATTATCGGTTAAACTGCGGCAAACAATTTTATACTCGCGCGGCGCGTCAAATAAAAAAGACTTTATTTCCGTCTCGTCCTGTTTTGCCTTCCGCCGCGCTTTGCGGGAAAATCTCATATCATATCCGAATTTATGTCCGAACTTGCTTCTGAAAATCTCGAACAAATTCAAATCTTTTACCGCGAAGCGTTTCAGCGTTATCAGGAACGCGATTCGGTGCCGGAAATCGAAATTCGTTTTTATCCGTACGTCAGCATCAGTCATACGATTCGCGCTCGCGGCGGCAAAATTTACGTGCGCATCGCCGAACTGTGCCGCACGATGCCGCTGCTTGCGCACAAAGCGCTGGCGTATATTCTCGTCGGAAAACTCCTGCGCCGAACGGTTCCCGCACAGGCGCGCGAAATTTACTCGAATTTCGTCAAACAAACGGAAATTCGCACGCGCGCTGCCGAAAACAAAAAAATCAACGGCAGAAAAATCGTCGGTTCGCCGCGCGGCGAAGTTTATGATCTGGAGCGAATTTTTGCCGAAATAAACGCCGTTTATTTCAAAAATTCGATTCCGAAACCAATTTTAACCTGGTCGGCGGCGAAAACTTACCGCGTTTTGGGTCATCACGACGCGGCGCACGAAACCATCGTCATCAGCCGCTCGCTCGACAGCCGAAAAGTTCCGCAATACGTTGTCGAATTCGTCGTTTTCCACGAAATGCTGCACATTTTTCATCCGACCGAATACCGCAACGGCAGACGTTACAATCACACGCCGCAATTTCGCCGCAGCGAAAAAAAATTTCGCTATTACGCCGAAGCCGAAAACTGGATCAGCCGCAACGCGTCGAACTTAAAAAAAACCGCGCGTCAAAAAATCTCTAAAACGAAAATCGTAAAAAATTGAGCCGCGAACCAGCAACTTAAATCTGCATATCATCTGTCTTTTAATGGTTGACCAAAACTCTGATTGTTTTTGTTTCTGTTTTTAGAAATCGCCGCGTCGTTTATTCTCTGGCGAATTGTTCTAAAATCGCGCCGAGCAAACCGAACGGCGAAACGGTTTTGCGCTCGAAACCTTTTTCGGCAAAGCGCGTTTCGGTCAGAAAGTTCGCCGTGACGATTTGATTTTCCTGTTTTTTTTCAGCGAGAACGCCGACGATTTTTTCCGCCGAATCGTCGTCTCTGCCGAAACTCGCCGTTATCGCGCGGCTGCTCGAAAATCGTTCGGCAAGCTCGTGCTTCGCGAAATTTTGCCCGCTTCGCCGCGCCTGCAAACATTTGAGCGCGCTTTCCGCCGCGCCGATGATTACATAATTTTCGACAAAAATCGCCGCCGTTTCGCCGTCGTCCGATTTCCAAATTTCAGCCGATTCGATTTTCTCGGCAGTTTTTTTGAAATTCACTTCCGCAATGGATTTTTTCACCGCTTCGGCATTTTTAACTGTCGCAATCGCCGCCGCGCTTTCGCCTTCGGCGTCGAATTGAACGGTTAAAATCTCCGCGCCGACCGCGCTCAAAAAAGTTTCAACGTCCCCCACGCCGTAACCGGCGAGCAGACTGCCGGAAAATTCGAGCAAGATTTTGCCGCTGATTTGATCGGTTTGCTTACTCGCGACAAGCAAAAGGCTGCGCCAGGCGATTTGCGGATTTTTCAGATTGTAGCGCGTTACGGCAAACGCTTCGGCAGGCACAAACTCGACTAAATTCGACGGCGCATTGTCAGCGGCGAGCAGTGTTTCCTGAAAAACGACGGAAACTTCCGGCGCAGTCGTGATCGCGTATTTATCTTCGATTCCGTTAATCGTTTTCGTTGCCGTCCAAACGATTTCTTTCACTGAATTGCGCATCAGTTGCGGCAGTACGCGCGCGATAAAACTGCGCGATTCGCTTTCATCGGAAGTTTCGATGGCGGTTGAGACGCCCGCGATGTTGGCGATTTGCGCGATGCCTTCGCCGGAAACGTAACCGGCGGCGAGCGCGTCTTTTGCCGCCGCGAGATTTTTTCCGCTTTTCGCCAGACTGTCAGTTTCGCCGCGCGCCGCCGACAGACATTTCTCGATTGCCGTTTCGTCGTTGCCGAAAAACACGCGGCTTTTTTCGACGAATGCGAAAACTTTGCGCCCGTCGGTCGCCGTCCAGACGAAAGATTTCCCGCCGTTTTTATTAACCGTTTCGAGCGCGACTTCGCCGCCGTAAGTTTCGTTGACGAATTCGCCCAGTTGATTTTCGGCGAAACTGACGGCTTGCCAATTCCACGCGTGCGTGTCGGCGACGGCGACAAAACGCGGCTTGAAATTCAACACGGCATTTTCGCCGGTTACTTGCTGTTCGCTCGTCTCAAATCCGGTGACGGCAACGGCGAACTGCATATTTTTCACGGCGGAAAAATCCGGTTTATTTTTCGCGAGCGCGGCAAACGCTTTGTTTTCCGTGAGCGCGTCAAGCGTTTTGGCTAAATCGCCGGTTTCGAGGTAAACCAGAGTTTCGGCGGGCACGAAAGCGCGCAAATCGGTCGGCGGCGAAGAACAGGAAAGATTGAACAAAAAGGCGCCAAGGCATACAGAAAGGCAAAATAAAAGTCGGAAACCTGATTCGTTTAAATTTTTATTTTTCATCATCTTGAAAACTCTGCGTCTCTGCGTCTTTGTGCTAAAATTTCCCGATTATGACCAACAAAATTTTCGCAGATAACATTTTACAAGGCAAAGTTGCGTTCGTGACCGGCGGCGGAACCGGAATTACGGGCGGCGTCGCGCGCGCTTTCGCCGAAGCGGGTGCGAAACTCGCCATCGTATCGCGCAAAACGGAAAATCTCGAACTGATGAAAGCGTTGATCGAATCGAACGGCGGAGAATGTTTCGCCGTCGCAGCAGACGTGCGCGATTATGCGGCAATCGAAAACGCCGTTGCCGAAACTGTCGCGCATTACGGCGTAATTGACATTGTCGTCAACGGCGCGGCGGGAAATTTTTTGTGTAAAGCCGAGGAATTATCCGCAAACGGTTTCGGCACGGTCGTTGACATTGACGCGAAAGGCACGTTCAACGTCTGCCGCGCGGCGTTTGAAGAATTGAAAAAATCGCAGGGACAGATTCTGAATATTTCCGCGACTCTGCATTATCTCGCGACGCCGATGCAGATTCACGTTTCGGCGGCGAAAGCCGGAGTTGACGCAATTACCAGAAATTTGTCGGTCGAATGGGGACGTTACGGCATTCGCGTCAACGGCATTGCGCCCGGACCGATTGCCGACACCGAAGGAATGCAGCGGCTCGTGCCCGAACCGCTCAAGGAAAAATTGATGAAACGAATTCCGCTGCAAAGATTCGGACGCATCGCCGACATCGAAAACGCCGCGCTGTTTCTGTGTTCGGATGCCGCCGGTTACGTCAACGGCGTCACGCTCGTCGTTGACGGCGGACAATGGCTTTTGGGGACGAGTTTCGGTTAAAAAAAGCGTCGATGTTTTTTTAAGACTCGTTGAAAATTGAAAAAACGGAGAATTGATGAGAAAAAAGACGCGGATTAGACGCAAGTGAATTGATTAAAACTGATTTTTGATAAGATTTAATTTAAGTTCGCCTCAACCCGCTCTTTCCGTGTAATTCGTGTCTTTTTTCTAATTTTCGTCTTTAAAACTTAATTCGATTCCATTACCGAAATTTCCGTCGCTGTTTTCATTTCCGCCGATTTGTTCTGACTTCCGAAAACCGCGCGCAGCACAAGCATTTTCGCTAAAATTCGGACTTCGGTGCGGTCGAATTTTTCGGTTAATGCTTTGGTTCGCGCGAAATCCTGTTTTGCTAAATTGACAATCGTCGCCTCGCTTTCGCCGAGCGCGCGCGTCAAATCTCTCGTCAGCCCGCCGCCGAAACCGCCGACCTGCACTTCGCCGTCAGCGATCATTTCGCCGGAAACATCAATAAATTCGCCGACTTTGACGAAAGCGCCGATGGTTTCGTTCAGACGAAAAACCGCATCTTCAAGAATGGGAAAAGATTTTTCCGCATCAACCTGCGCGTAACTGCCGGCGAGCATCCAGTTTTGCATAAATCCATGTAATTTTTCGGCTGCGGATTAATAAAACGCTCGGCTTCGCGCATAATTTCGAGCGCAGTTTCCTTATCGCCCATTTTTCGCACCTGCGCCGCGAGCGCGCCGAGCGCGATTATTTTTGCGTTTGGGTCGCCGATTTCCGCGACCATTTGGCGTGCTTGCCCGATGACTTTTTCGCGTTCGGCTTCGGGCAATTTTTTCTCGCCGAGATTTTTTAGATCGGCGAGCATTTTTTCTTGTTCTTCCGCTTTCTTCTGCCGTTCTTTCGCCGCTGCCATATACGCCGACATTTCGGGTCCGCCGTCTTCATCGTCGTCCGCGCCGCGCCGCGAACCGCG
>SXVE01000594.1 GCA_005790265.1 Acidobacteriota bacterium
AACGAAACCAATAATTAAAACTGAGAAAACCGAGAGTTCCGGTGTTATTTCCATTTTATTTGATCAAAATCAAACGGTCATTCCGCCGTCCACGACGATTGTTTGTCCCGTAATGTAACTCGACGCGTCGCTGGCTAAAAAGACTGTCGCGCCTTTTAATTCGCCCGCTTCGCCGACGCGCGGAATGACGTTGTTTTCCTGAATCGAGCGTTCGTAAATATCAATCACAGCGTCGGCGAGACGCGAATGAAAAAATCCGGGCGCGATGGCATTGACGCGAATTCCTTTGCGTCCCCAGCTCGCTGCGAGTTCTCTGGTCAAACCGATTAAACCGGCTTTGCTCGCGGCGTAACCGGCGTAAAACGGACCGTTGGCGCTCGAAGTCATTCCGGCAATCGAAGCGATATTGATAATTGAACCGCTTTTGTGTTTGAGCATTTCGCGTCCGACGGCTTGAGCGAATAAAAAACAGCCGGTCAAATTGACGTCCAAAACCTTTTGCCACTGCGCAAGCGGCATTTCTTCGGGCATCGCGCCCCACGAAATTCCGGCGTTGTTGATTAGAATGTCAATTTTGCCGAATTTGCCGACGGTTTCATCAACGACCGCTTGAATATCGTCGGCTTTCGCCACGTCGCAAACTTTTCCTTCAACCGTATAATTATTCGCTCTGAATGCAGCAACGGTTTCATCGAGCCATTCGGCGCGGCGCGCGCAAAGCATTAAATTCGCGCCCGCCTCGGCTAATGCTTCCGCCATTTCCACGCCGATGCCGCGCGAACCGCCCGTGACAATCGCGGTTTTTCCGGTCAAATCAAACAATTCTCGAATATGTTTTGTCATAGAATTTTATCGTTTCAGATTACCATAAACCGCCGATTTTTTGGCAAAACCGACGTGCGGCAAGCGGCATCTAAAGTTAAAATAAATTTATGAGCAAGACACAAAAAGAACTCGCTTTCTTGCGCGAAATGACGGTGGAAAGCGAATGGACCGAGCGGTTTACTGAGTATTTAGACAAAAACTTTAAGTTTGATAAAAAACAGAGCATTCTTTACGTCAACGCGGGCGCGGGCAATCACGCACTCGCGCTGCGCGAAAAATTGGATGACGAAACAGAGATTTACGCCGTCAGCGACAACGAGGATTTGCGCAGCATCGCACAGGCGAAGGGCGAAGCCGTCAAAGCTGATATTCATTTTGACACGTATCTTCCAGAAGAAAAATTCGACGTTGTCATCGCCGATGCGAGTTTTGTTAAACCGTACGAAATTAACGAGTTGTTGGCGGACATCGTCGAGGCGGCGGAAAGTCAGGTCGCTTTTTTTCTACCGACGAAGGGAAGTTTCGGCGAGATTTTTTCCTTTCTTTGGGAAACGCTGCTGGAAACTGATTTGCTGGAAAAAAGCGAAAATGTCGAGCGTCTTATCGCGGAAATTCCGACTATTGAAGACGTTGCCGAAGAAGCGGGAAAACTTGGGTTGCGAAAGATAGAACATTCGACGGGAATCGAAATCTTTGAATTTAAAAACGGCGCGGAATTTGTGAGCGCGCCGCTCGTCGCCGATTTTCTGCTTCCGGTTTGGCTCGATTTTTTAACAGACGAGGAACAAGAAAAAGTCTCGACAAAACTTGCCGAGCTCGTTGATGCGGAAGACGGAAATTTGTCGTTTCGCTTTTCGGTGAAAAACACTTTGTTCAGCGGCGAAAAGTAATTTTCGTGAAAATCGCAAAAAGACAAAAAACAAAAAACAGAGCGCGGATGATGCAGAGCAAACTGACGGACACAATTTTATTTTTGTTGTAAAAATCTACTTGTGGCGATCAGATTAAATCTGCATTATCCGCGCTCTGCTTTTTGTTTTGCTCAAACTTTTTGCGAGACTTTTCAGCTTTGTTTTACTTCGGCGCGGCGGCGCATCTCGGCAAGCAAATCTTCGTCGGTCATCGCATTAATTTGCGGCGCGCTTGGATTAGCATTAATTTGGCGCCGATTTTCGGCTTCCAACTGTTCTTCTTCCTCGGCTTCGCGCATTCCTTCTTTAAATGCTTTGCGCGTTTGTCCTAGCGATTTCGCTAATTGCGGCAGACGTGTCGCGCCGAACAGTAAAAACAAAACCGCGACGATTAAAAGTATTTCCGTTGTTCCAAAATTCATATATTTAACACCTGCACTTTCGATGCGCGAATAAAAGTTAAAAAAGCCGCATCAGATAATTTTTATCATAACGCTATTTTTTTGATGTTTCCATCGAAAAAGCGTTTGTTTCGCACGTTTTTTAACTTTTACCGCGCCGATTTTTCTCTAAATCTGTCCATCGCGTCAACGAGCGCCGCCGAAATTCCTTTTTCGCTCACCGAGTGTCCGGCGTCAGGCACGACGATGAATTCGGCTTCGGGAAACGCGCGGTGCAAATCCCACGCGCTCGTCATCGGGCAAACAACGTCGTAGCGACCTTGAACGATGACGGTCGGAATGTGACGGATTTTATCAACGTTTTCGATTAAGTAATTTTCCGTCGGAAAAAACGAATTGTTCATAAAATAATGACATTCGATGCGCGCCAAACTAAGCGCTTCGTGCTCGCCTTCCCAGTGATTCATCAAATCTTCATCCGGAAAAAGTTTGGAAGTCGAGCCTTCCCAAACGCTCCACGCGCGCGCCGCCGAAATTCGCACAGATTCATCGTCGCTCGTCAAACGATTGTAATAAGCCGTCATAAAATCGCCGCGCTCTTCAAACGGAATTTCGTCGCGGTAGCGTTCCCAAAAATCGGGAAAAATCTCCGACGCGCCATATTGATAAAACCAAAGCAATTCTTTCCTGCGCGTTAAGAAAATTCCGCGCAAAATCAAACCGAGAACGCGGTCGGGATGCGTTTCCGCATAAGCCAAACTCAAAGTGCTGCCCCACGAACCGCCGAAAACGTGCCATTTTTCGATGCCGAATTTCTCGCGCAGCGCTTCAATATCGTGAATCAAATCCCACGTCGTATTTTCCCGCAATTCGGCGTGCGGCGTCGATTTTCCCGAACCGCGCTGATCGAAAAGCACGATGTGATACGCCGCCGGATCGAAAAACCGGCGATACAGCGGAATCAAACCGCCGCCCGGACCGCCGTGCAGAAAAACGACGGGAATTCCGTCCGGATTGCCGCAGCGCTCGTAATAAATTTCGTGAACATCGGAAACTTTGAGCATTCCCGAATCAAACGGCTCGATTTCAGGATAGAGATTTTTCGTGTTGACCATAATTTTAATAATACTAGAATAATGACAAATTGATAATTGACAGCGGGTAATTGATAATGAAAAACGAATACGGTTCTTCTTTAATTACCAATTTTCCATTATCAATTATCCATTATTGACGATCATCGTTCCCGTTCCTTCGTCGGTGAAAACTTCCGACAGCAGCGCGTTGCGTTCGCTGCCGCCGATGACGTGCGCCGATTTGACGCCGCGCGCGATGACCGACATTAAATTTTGCAGTTTCGGAATCATTCCGCCGGTCGCCGCGCCTGATTCGATCATCTGTTCGGCTTCGGCGACGGAAACGCGCGAAAGTTTCGTCGTTTCATCGCCCGCGTCCGTGTAAATTCCGTTGACATCCGACAATAAAATCAGCTTTTCGGCGGCAAGTTCGATGGCGATTTCCGTCGCGATGGTGTCGGCGTTAATGTTAAAAATCTGCCCGTTTACGTCCGCGCCGAGCGATGAAACGACCGGCAGATACTCGGCGTCGAGCAAAAGTTTTAACAAACGCGAATTGATTTCCAAAACATCGCCGACGTTGCCGAAATCAACTTCGCGCGTTTCGCCGGTTTCTTTGTTCGTTACCGTTTTCGGCGGGCGTTTTTCGGCGTGCACGATATTGCCGTCAACGCCCGAA
>SXVE01000595.1 GCA_005790265.1 Acidobacteriota bacterium
AACCTTCGCCCAAATGTTCGATGTCCTGCCGCAGAATCCGCACGCACAACGAGTGAAAAGTCGTCACCAGCGGCGCGGATTGCATTTTCTGACCTTTCATCAGCGCCTCAACGCGCTCGCGCATTTCGCCCGCCGCTTTGTTGGTAAAAGTGACGGCGAGAATGTTATACGGCGCGACGCCTTTTTCGGCAATCAAATACGCAATGCGCACCGTAATCACGCGCGTTTTGACCGAACCGGCACCAGCCAAAATCAACAACGGACCTTCGGTAGTTTTAACCGCTTCGCGCTGCTGCGGATTAAGTGAATCGAGAATTTCCATAATGTTTTTTGAGCGAAAGTTCAATGGTAATTTTTTAACGGTGAACGGTCAAAATGAATCGAAACAAAAAACAATCAACCACAGAAAGACAAGGCAGGAATCAAAAAAACATAATATCTTGCCTTTTTTGTTGTTATAAAAATCACGATTTTTTCGTGATTTTTCGCGGCTAATTATTTCTTTTATTTAATCAGATTTTGAACTTCCTTAAATTGTTCGTGCTGTGCGTCGCGCAGTAATTCAAACAGCGCCATTTCGATAGTTGAAGGCACGACGCCGTTTTGCGTCATTTTTTGGACGGCGGTTTCTTTGTCCTGCGTGAAACGCGAGCCGACGCAATCGGTCATCAAATGCACTTCGTAATTTTCGGTTAAAAGATCGTGCGCCGTTTGGTTGACGCAAATGTGCGTTTCGAGACCGCACAAAACGATTTGTGCCGCGCCGCTCGCGCGCAGTTTTTCGACGAATTCCGCCGCGCCGCCCGCGCTGAACGCGGTTTTTTCGATGAATTCAAATCCTTCCGGCATCGAAAACAGTATTTCTTCAGCCGTTCTGCCCAAGCCCTGCGGATATTGTTCGGTGATGAAAATCGGCAGATCGAGCATTTGAAAACCGCGCACGGCGATGGAAATGCGCGAAGCGATTTGCGGAAATTCCGGTATTGCCGAACGAAACGCTTCCTGCACGTCAACGACGACCAGCGCGGTTTTTTGAATATCTAAAATTTTCGGGTGTGCCATAAAAATTCTATTTTTGAATCGCCGGTTGCGCGCTCATTATCGTTTGGGGTTTGTCCGAAGCTTCGTTTTGCATTTGTTCAAAATCAATTTCGCCGGACGGGCGCGTGTCGGCTTTGAGAATGGACTGCACGAATTCGAGCGTTTGTTCGTTTTGTTCGGTTTCGTTCGCCGCTACGCAGTCGCGCGGAACAATCAACCCGAAATCGCGCATATACGCGTCGTTCGCCGTAAAAAGAATGCAGATATTTGTCGCGATGCCGGTCAAAATCAATGTTTCCGCGCCCAAATATTCAAGCAAAACTTCGAGCGTCGTCGAAAAAAAGGCGGAATGTTTCGGCTTTAAAACAAAATAATCTTCCTCGTCCGGTTTAAGTTGGCGCACAATCGGATGTCCGCGCACCGATTCGTCGGCGCAGTGTTCGAGCACTTTGGTAAAATCCGATTGCCATTTTCCAAAGTTATCATTAACGTAAACGACCGGAATTTTCGAGCGCCGGGCTTTTTCGATCAGGCTTTTGATGTTTTCGACAATCGGCTGCGTGTTGGCAAACAGCTTTTCGCCGTCCTCGAATTCAAAATCCGAAATCATATCAATAATCAACAGCGCAAATTTCGATTTGTCCGGCGCACTGCCGTGAAGGTCTTCATTTTTCGGCATACTCCACCTTTTCTCGTCGTTTTTTTTCGATTTCTTTTTGCCGTTCGGCTTTTTCCCGTTTGAATGTTCGCACGAAGAAAAAGACGGCGACGCCGCATCCGAGACAGATTAACAGCATCATCGCGGCGATAAAATAGATTTCAGCGAGCGAAGAATTAGTCATATACCAAAAGTTTAACTGAAGTTTTCATCGAAGACAAAACGTTACTTTTTCAGTTTGCGCCGTTCGCTTCGGCTTTGTTTCGGCGAATAAAATACGTTGATGCAACCGTATAAATTTTTATTCATCAAAGACTATACTTGTTTTGCCCGCCGGTATTTTATGACGTTTTTTCGCAGAATCGGTTTCGCTTTGACGGTCGCTTTGATTTTTTTGAGCGCGGCGCAAATTTCCGCGCGCGCTCAAGATCAATGGATTTCCGTTAAATCGGAAAACTTTCGCATCGTCGGCAACGCGAGCGAAGCGAATCTGAGCGAAACGGCGCGGCGGCTCGAACATTTCCGCGCTGTTTTCACGCGATTTTTTAACGAATTAAATTTCGTTTCGCCGATTCCGACAATCGTCGTTGTTTTCAAAGATGAAAAGACGTTTGAAAATTTTCGACCGCTCAATGAGGACGGCAGCCGCCGCGATTACGTCGCCGGTTATTTTTTGCCGGGAAAAGATGTTAATTACATTGTTTTGGCGGCGAACGGCGAGCAATCTTTTGCGACAATCTACCACGAATACGTTCACTTTTTAATTGATAACACGCTCGGACGAACGAACATTCCGCCATGGTTTAACGAAGGATTTGCCGAGTACGGCGAACAGTTTACGGTCGGGGAAAATCGCCGCGCGCAATTCGGCGCGACGAATCGAGCGCATCTGGCGCTTTTGCAAAAAAGCGGATTGATGGCTTTCGACAAGTTTTTCGCGATGGATTATTACACGCTCAACCGTCAGCCGAAGGAAAACGTCGTCGGTTTTTACGCGCAGGCGTGGGCGCTGACGCATTTTTTGATGCAGCGCGACGACGAAAGAAAAACGCAGAATGTCTATAAATTCGGAAAACTTCTGCTCGGCGGAAAATCTCACAAAGAGGCTTTTGCCGAAGTTTTTCAAACCGATTACGCCCAGATGGAAGCTGAATTGAAAAAATATCTGGAGCGCAAATCGCTGCCGACGTTTGCGGTCGGAGCCGAACAAACGTTTTCGGTTGAACCGACGAAAACGCAGACGATTTTGCTGACCGAAGCGGACGGAAAAACGATTCAGGGCGACGTGTTGTTTCATCAGCGGCGAACAGCTGAAGCGCGAAATTATTTGCGCGCGGCGCTCGCGCTCGATCCGGAATTAAGCTCGGCAAACAGAATTTCCGGACTTTTGGAAATGCAGGAAAAAAACTTTGCCGACGCGGAAAAATTTCTCGAAAAAGCCGTGCGCGCCGACGCGGAAAATTATCTGGCGCATTATTCTTACGCGTATGCTTTGAGCCGCAACGGAATGACGGATTTCGGATTCGTCGTCGGTTACAACGCCGCTTACGCCGAAAAAATCCGCGCGCATCTGCGCAAATCCATCCGGCTCAATCCGCAATTCGCCGAATCTTATCAGCTTTACGCGTTTATCAACGCCGTGCGCAACGAAAATATTGATGAAGGTTTGGCGATGATTAATAAAGCGCTGCAAATCGCGCCGGGCAACCAAACTTATCAGCTGCGCGTTGCGGAACTATTGATGCGCCAGGAAAATTTCGCCGAAACGCGCCGCATCGCGCAAAAAATCATCGCGACTGCTTCCGACGACCAGTTGAAATTATATGCGCAGGGCGTTTTGAATCAGGCGAATGCGTGGGAAGCGCAGCTCGAAGACCTTAAAAACGACCGGAAACGTGAGCAAAATCCGGCGGTCACCGATGTAATTTTGAGCGAAGAAGAAATCGCGCGTTTAAATGAAATCGCGCTGCTGCAATCGCTTAATGAATCGCTGCGGCGTCCGAAAATCGGAGAAAAGCGCGTGCTCGGTTATTTGACGAAAGTGGATTGCGCCGATGACGCGGTTTTTTATTCGGTCAAAGTCGGCGGCACATCGCTGAAATTAAAAAGCGATTCGGTCGGCGATGTCGCTTTGATAAATTTCGCGCCCGATCACGGAAAATCGCAAATCGGCTGCGAAACGGTTAAAAGCGAACTTTACGCCGTCGTTACTTTTCGACCGAACGAGGAAAATCGCGGCGAAATCGCGGGCGAAACGATTTCCATCGAATTCGTTCCGGCGAAATTCAAATTAATCGAACCGGAAGCGATTAAAAAATAAAAAGGCGGCAAGCTATCTTAAAAATACCAAATGACAAATTATTTATAAATATTTTTCACCGCCGCGACGCAGAGGCGGACAGTTTTTTTATCAATTTACTCCGCGTCTCCGCGGCGCGGCGGTACATCGGTGTTTTTGCGGTAACCTGTAATTTAATTTGAGCGAGATAACAAAGATTGTTTCGCTGATTTTCAGCTCGGTGCTTGATTTTCCGGGAAAGAGTTCTCGTCCGGTTTTTCCTCGGACAAAAGCATATTTTTGTAGATCTCCGGCAGACTGCGAACTTTTTTATCGTTGTCCGTAACGAGATGAAGAGTTTCTCCTTCAGCGAGAATTACTTGATCGGACGCCCGAAAAATTTCGTAGATAAACCGCAGCGAGCGACTGCGCACTTCGGCAACTTTGGTGCGAACGACCAAAACGTCATCATAAAAAGCGGGCGATTTGTAGCGGCAGTAAATTTCGGCGACGACCATCAGCGCGTTGTCTTTTTCTTCCATTTCCTTGTAGGAAAAATTGCGCGCGCGGCAAAATTCGCTTCTGCCGAATTCAAACCAGACCAAATAATTGGAATGATGAACGATGCCCATTTTGTCGGTTTCGGCGTAACGGACGCGGACTTCTGTTTCGTGCCAATCCATAGATTTAGTAAGCGGTAAGCAGTGAGCGGTAAGCACGACAGAATTTTACTGCCCATTGCTTACCGCTCGCTATTAAAATCTTTTTGGCTGGGAGACAGGGATTCGAACCCCGATAGGCAGATCCAGAAACTGCAGTCCTACCATTAGACGATCTCCCAGCAAGAATTCCTATTTTCCAAGCTAAAACTATGAATGTCAAATGATTCGACCGAATTTTACTTGCTTGTTTGCGCGCGGAAAGGCAAAATTAAAATTTATGTCAAACGATAAAGACATCATCAACAATCGTCACGCCTATCACGAATATCACATTCTCGACACTTACGAAGCCGGAATCGTTTTGCAGGGCACGGAAGTCAAAAGCATAATGAGCGCGCGAATTCAGCTGAAAGATTGCTACGTCGGCGTGCGCGACGGCGAATTGTGGCTTTTTAATGCGCATATTTCGCCGTATTCGCACGGCAATAAACAGAATCACGAGCCGCTGCGCACGCGAAAACTTTTGCTCCACCGGCGCGAAATCGAAAAACTTGAACGCGAAACCGTCGTTAAAGGAATGACGCTTGTCGCGACGAGAATTTACTGGAAAAACGGACGCATTAAATTTGAAATCGGCGTCGCCAAAGGTAAAAAACTCTATGACAAACGCGACGCGGTCAAAGAGCGGACAATCGAAAAGGAAACGCGCCAACAGTTGAAAGAAAACACGAGATAAGTTATAGATATATCAGGCTTTTGCGGGAAAAATTATAAGGAAAAAAGAAAAAAAATGAAATCTCTGGCAATTACGGATAATTTTACGAATGCGGATGTAGATGCTTTGGCGATCACGGTTTTCAAAGACGAAGATATTTCGAGCGGAATATTAAAAGAGCTTGACGCGGCGACCGAAGGAATTCTGGCTTCCGTCTTTGAAACCGAAGAGTTCAAAGGCGAAGCGGGCGAAACGGCTTTTCTGCGCTTTGCAACAAAAGGAAATGCGCGCGCCGGACGACTTCTCTTAGTCGGCGCCGGTGACAAAAATGAATTCAAACCGTGCGATGCGGCAATCGCTGCCGGAACGGCGGCGCGTTTTCTAAGCAAGCGCAACATCACCAGTTTCGCGCTCGCGCTTCGCGCGGAAAACGGCGCTTCAAACGAAGCGGCGCAGTGCGCGGCGCAAGGCGTTGTCACCAGTCATTTTGAACTCGACAAATACAAATCCAAAGAAAAAACCGCCAAATCCATCGAAACTTTCGGCGTTTATGTCGAAGGCGCGAATGCGAGCGAGATTGAGAAATCGCTCGAGCGCGGCATCATCGTCGGCGAATCAATGAATTTTACGAGAGAACTCGCCAACGAGCCGCCGAATATTTTGACGCCGACCGAAATGGCGAATCGCGCGCAGACGATGGCGAAAGAATCCGGTTTGAAGTGCGAAGTTCTCGACGAAGCGCAAATGGAAAAACTCGGAATGGGTTCGCTTCTGTCCGTTTCGCTCGGCTCGGAACAACCGGCGAAATTCATTATTTTGCGCTACGATCCGAAAAAATCAACGGGCGCGAAAGGCGAACTGCTCGCACTTGTCGGCAAAGGAATCACTTTTGACACGGGCGGCATTTCGATTAAACCGAGCGAAGGAATGGAGGCGATGAAATATGATATGTCGGGCGGCGCGACCGTTCTCGGCACGATGCGCGCTATCGGACGTTTGAAACCGTCAATTCCCGTTCTCGGCATCGTCGCAGCGGTTGAAAATATGCCGGACGGCAAAGCGACGCGTCCGTCCGACGTCGTTACGGCGATGAACGGCAAAACCGTCGAGATTTTGAATACCGACGCTGAAGGTCGTCTGATTCTCGCCGATGCCGTCGCTTACGCCGAACAGCAAGGCGCAACGCGCATTATTGATATGGCGACTTTGACCGGTGCCGTAATTATCGCGCTCGGCGATTTGAACACGGGAATTATGGGCAACGATCAGGAATTGGTTGACGAAATTATCGAATGCGGCAAAGAAGCGGGCGAAGGCTTCTGGCAGTTGCCGCTCGGCAAAGATTACAGCGCCGGAATTAAATCGGACATCGCCGATATTAAAAACATCGGTCCGTCGCGCAAAGCCGGAACGATTATGGGCGGCGTATTTATTCAGGAATTCGTCGAAAACGCGAAATGGGCGCATCTCGACATCGCCGGAACC
>SXVE01000596.1 GCA_005790265.1 Acidobacteriota bacterium
CGAAACGCTGCTCGTTTTAAGCGTGCAGGGAGGCAACGCCTAATGATTCCCGCCGAAGTTTCCCTAGAGTCTGTAAAAACCGAGTTGACGGACGCGCTCGCTTACGCCGCGTCCGTCAATCTGGAAACAGACGTTTCAATGCTGTCGGATGCCAACCTTCGTTTTTATGTGACTTTTCACAACCGCGACGGCATTAAATTTTATGCCGAGTTCGACTGCGCGGACTATCCGGCTTATCCGCCGACGATTGAATTCGTCAGCGAGAATCGCGCGGAGCGCGGCTCGAAGAATCTTTATCCGAATGTCTTTCATACGAATCCGTGCGTTTGTATGCGGTATAACCGGAAGGCGCACGGCGAGATGGGCGGACCGCACGGCGAGTGGCGGCTGATTGACTGGCAGCTTGCCACGCCGGGCGGCGGACCGATTGATTCTTTAGCGATGATGATTAGCGATCTGCACGTCAAGATATTGAATGCGACCGGGAGGATGAGCTGATGAATTGGAGATTTTGGAAAAGCTGGTTTTCAACGCCGCAGGCGAAGGAAGAACTTCCGTCGGGCGGCGAAGAATCACCGGTGACGAGTAAAAATGCCGGCGACATCATTTCAACGAATAACGATGAACTCATCGTTGAAAATTCGAGCGCGGTAATTCCCATCGTTTACGTTGCGGAAAATTTGCTTGAACGAACTCGTGTGCTGTTGGCTAGTTTTGCCGAAAACAGCCGTTCGGAAGGTGTCGTTTACTGGTTCGGTTTTGAGTTCGGCGAAGCCGCCGTCGTCACGACGCTGGTCGTGCCTGATGCCGATACGACTTGGGGCTGTATTCGCACCACGCCGCAGGCGAACGCTCAGGCACTTTCGGCAATCGTCGGCACGCCGCTGATTTTGCTCGGACAGGCGCACTCGCATCCCGGCGCGGGCGTTAGGCATTCCGAAACCGACGACCGGGAAACCTTCGCCAGTTTCGACGGCGCGATCTCCGTCGTTGTGCCGCACTTCGGACGCGAAGAAACCAACCTCGAAACCTGCGGAATTCATCGTCATACGGGCGGCGCGTTTCAATACATCGAGCCTTCGGAGATTTCCGACCATATCTGCGTTCTGCCGAGCGAAGCTGATTTCAGAAAAAAGAAACAGGCGAAAGTTAATTCCAAAAAAATTTCTGACGCTGAAATTTAATCGAATAATTCGAGGACTAAGAAAATGAATCGTTTTAACAATAAAACCAACGACAACAAGCACCGCTCAGTAACTTCCGAAGAAGCATTTGGAAAATGGGAGAAGGCGGAGAGTTTTTACCGCGACCGCGACAATCGCACCGCTCTGCAAATAGAGAATCTGGCGTTTTACGTCGCTCGCCCAATCGAAATTTGGCTCGACCCGATTTCAATAGATTCGGCGGCGGTGCAGGAAATCGGATTATTGATTTGTAATTTGACGGTGCGATGGGCGCGGCGCGTCGTCGTTCGACTTTCCGCTAGCGCGAGTTTAGCGAAAAATTTGCGGCGCGACGGTTTCGAGTCGCTCGCCGATAGAATTTCATCCGAAATGCGAGCCGCCGACCCGTTCGGTGATTTTTCGGTCTTGGATTATACCGTAACGAATCAGGTAGCCGCACCGAACGCTTTACGCCTGTTTATCGGTTCGTGGGCGGACGTTTCGGTCGTCGAGCCGGTAATTTCAAAAGACGATTACTTTATTGACGCAAGCGGTTGGTCTGTTTTCGGCAAACGAGGCGCGGGTTTCGGGCAATACGTTCAAGTTGAAACATCAGTTCCGGCGACCGCTTTGGCGGCTTCGCTGGCTGCCGCCGATCTCTTCAAACGCGCTGTCGGTCACGCCCGCGCCGAATGGATGCCGGACAATTTTGTCTGGAACATCTGGGAGCAAAGATTCAGCGATACGGAGTTCGCCGTTTCCGCAGCGAGAACACAATCAAATAACGAATTCCCGGTTTCGCGCGATTTGGATGTCGGGCGAACACTGCTCGCTGGTGTCGGGGCAATCGGGTCGGCTTTAGTCTATTTGATGGATTTTATGAATTTAAGCGGCGAGGAGTTGGTTTTTCTCGACCGCGATCAGGTGGAAACCTCAAATCTTAATCGCTCTCCACTTTTTAATGTCCTGCACGCGCTTGAAAATTGGGAGAAAACTCGAATCGCCGTGAATTATTTGAGCCGTCACCAAATTAAGTTGAGCGAGAGACGCGGCACCTGGCAGGAACACGCCGCACACATCGCGCGCGAGCCGTTCGACCAATGGATCAGTCTGACCAATGAAGACGGCGCATGGGCAAGCGTTCCTTATTTGCTGCCGCCGGTCGTCCTGCACGGCACGACAACAAGCGGCTGGGGATTCGGAGCCGGACGACATATTCCGCGCTGCGAAGACTGCACTTTATGCCGGATGCCGCGCCCGGAAATTAAGTTTCGCGCCCTTTGCGCTCAAGGCGAAATTCCCAACGGCGAGGCAGACGCGCCCACGGTCGCCACTGCGTCGTTGCCGTTTCTTTCCGCTGCGTCAGCCGCTCTGCTGCTGGCGGAAATAATAAAACTGAATATTTCTCTAAATTATGTTCATCTGGCGGAGTCAATTTCTGTAGCCGGCAACGAAGTAGCTGTTGATCTGCGTTTTGGTCTTTTCGCCGTGACACCGCTCAAGCGCGTTCACAATGAATCGTGCCGCGGCTGCCGCGCGAGCGCATCGGAAAAATGGCTTGAATTCGGCGGGCGCAGCCGTTATCGCTTTTTGTCCGAAACGAGCGAGAAAAAGCGTTCGGAACTTAAAGCGGCTTAGGAAATTTTTGACCGCAGTATTTAACACAAGAGTATTTATGAAAATTAATCAAAAAAGAATCAGAAATCTTGAACGACATCTTCCCGCGACGTTTCAAAATTGGCGGATTAACATCGGTTTGACTGATTTACAAAGATTTGGCGCAAAATTAAATGCCATCGGTTTTACGGCAGATTTGAACATCGGCGAAACTGTTTTACCGTCGGTGCTCGGTCCCGTTACCCGCTTTAACGCCGAAGGGAAAAACATCATTCGCCGCGATTTGCCGAAAGAAACTGTTTTCCGCCAAATTGAATGGCATTGGACTGAACGGCACGGCGACCGGGAAGTCGAACAAACTGATTTTCGCTACGTTCCTTACGAGCGTTACCCACGCGATTTTGTGCCGCCGCCGAGCGTCGAAATGCAAATCGCCGCCGATTCTGCTGGCAATAAGCTGCTCGTCGCCGACGCGTTCGATTACGCGGCGACGAATCATCAGGCGATAATTCATTCGATTAACGTCGTCTTGGAAATTTTCGGCGAGTGCGAAATATTAACCGAAGATTTGCAGCCGATTGCGCCGCTCGCCGCCAGCCGCCTGAATTGGGAAATCCTGCCGAAGGGCGCGCATCCGTGGGAGCGAATAAAGAAGAACATCGCGCCAATCGTCGAGCGCGCTAAAAAGGGAAATCAGGGCGTTATTTTGCGGCGGCTCGCATTTATGCACCAAGCCGTTCCCGAACTGATCGCGCAGGGACGCGGCGGCTTTAGCGGCTACGTCGTTTTCGGTTTCCCCAGAAAAAATTTATACGTTCTGGAAAGCCTTTACTACGGCAACGCGACTTGTGTTTTTCGTGAAAATTGGGAAACGCTTTCTCAACTGACCAAAGCCGAAATTCTAAGCGGTAATTTACAAACGGCGCGAATAGTTCATCAGCCGGGATGGGAAAAGGAAGTGCGGCGTTTACTTGATTAGTAAAAATGAAGTTTGGTAATACAAAGTCAGGCACAGAGTTAAGCCGTGCTAAAATGCAGGCAGAATTTGAGGAGAAAATATTATGGCGTATTCAGACGAACGGCTGGAACAAATTTTTGATCGCACTTCCGGTTATTGTCACATTTGCGGTGGGAAACTTGCCTTTCGCAATTATGCCGCCTACGGCGCAAGGGGTGCTTGGGAGGTAGAGCATTCAAAACCGAGGTGTGAAGGCGGGACGGATCATCTGAACAATCTTTACGCCGCGCATATCTCTTGCAATCGCAGCAAGCGAGCTACGTGTACCCGAAAGGCACGCGCCAAGTATGGACGCACCAAAGCCCCGTTATCTTTAAGACGGCGCGCAGAAGCTAAAAACAGAAATGCTACCGATGCTGCTCTTATTGGCGGCACATTAGGAGCATTAATTGGCGGTCCTTGGGGCGCAATTATTGGAGCTGCGATTGGCGGAAAAAACGGCTATGATAGAGACTTAGGTGATTAAAGACACTCGATATAATAACGGCAACCCCAACCGTTTCGTTAGACAAAGTGTCGAGTAACTTGAATAGTAATCATTAATTCCGCGTCGAGCGAAATCAAGAGGCTCGACAAGCCTTTAAAAGACTTCAACACATTTTAGTCTGGAGTTTTTTCCGAAACGTCGCGCCCAAAGATCCACCTATTAATAAATTCTATTTTTCAGAGAATTGGAAAATAATTATTTTTCATAGATAGTAATTTGTATCATCTATAACATAAAATACATTATCGGACGCTAACTATATGATTCTAAAAGGGTTATAATTGCGGCTTGGAAACTTGATCATAAAAAATGAAAGAGAAAACAATCATCGAAATTAATTCTCCTTCCGGGAAAAAATATCTAACTAAACTCCGACAGCACGGCGAAATTGTCTTGCTGTTGGGAAGCGGAATTTCGATGTGGAGTCCGTCAAACTTGCCGAGCGGACAGACGGTTACTCAGGAAATCGCCGAACTAATCGCCGAGTCTTCGGTTGGTGATAAAAGTCTCATTGTCGAAATGATTAAGTCCTCGGCGTTTGAACATATAATGGAGCGTTACCCGAAGCCGAATGTTCTGAACAAAATCGTTGCTGCCGCCTATCGTCCGACCGCGCCGAATCCGGTTCACTTGGCTGTCGCGGAGTTAATCAATGACGGCATCGTCAAACACATCGTAACGACAAATTACGATGAAGGGATTGAAAACGCCTGCGTTTTAGTTTGCCGTCCCGAGAAAATTCCGCTGGATGTCGTTAATGAATCCGATACTAGCAGTATCGCCGCAGACCGACCCGTTCTTTTCAAAATTCACGGCTCGGCTAAATTTGGGTTGGAGAATTCAATCGTCGCCACGCTGACGACCGAAGGCGAGCTTACTGAATGGAAAGGTAATTTGCTCGATGATTTGACCAAAGACAAAATTCTGTTGATTTCCGGCTACTCCGGCTTTGATTTTGAAATCTCGCCGGCACTCGTCGGTCTCTCTTTCAAAAGACTTTTGTGGAACTCGTTCGATGATCCAAGAACCAAATCAGAATCCTTATCTGCTAACGCCAGTCACGTCGTCCGCGAAACCGGCGGAAAAATTCTCGTCGGCGGAATGCACGATATGTTCGCGCATCTCAACCGAAAGCCTTGTTCCTGGACGGGCTTCGGCTCCGGCTCAAGTTTTGTGGAAAAACTAAAAGACGAGTTGACAGATTGGGAGCTTGATAAATGGCGCG
>SXVE01000597.1 GCA_005790265.1 Acidobacteriota bacterium
ACGCACATTGTGACCATTCCGTAGCGTCCGCCCGTTCGTTTTAATTCCTGCAAAACGGTGGCGGTGAGTTTCGCGCCGGTGCAGCCCAAAGGATGTCCGAGAGCAACCGCGCCGCCGTTGACGTTGACTGTTGCCGGGTTCATTTCCAAAACTTTCATCACCGAAAGTCCCTGCGCGGCAAACGCTTCGTTGAGTTCGATGACGTCAATCTGATCGAGCGTCAAACCAGCCATTTTCAAAGCTTTCGGAATCGCGTAAACCGGACCGATGCCCATTTCTTCGGGCAGACATCCGGCGGTCGCGAACGAAACGAAACGCGCCAGCGGTTTCAAACCGAGCTCGTTCGCTTTGTCGAGCGACATAATGACCGCCGCCGCCGCGCCGTCCGACATTTGCGAAGAATTGCCCGCCGTGACCGTTCCTTTGACGTGAAAAACCGGTATCAGTTTGGCAAAGCCTTCAATCGAAGCGTCATAACGCACGCCTTCGTCCGTTTCAAAAACGACCTCTTTCGAGCGCACACGACCTTTTTCATCAACTTCGTCAACGCGCACGGTAAACGGCACGATTTCGTCTTTGAATTTCCCCGATTTAATTGCTGCGGCGGCTTTTTGATGCGATTCGAGCGAAAACTGATCGGCTTGCTCGCGCGTAACTTCATATTTGCGCGCCAGATTTTCGGCGGTCAGACCCATATTCAAATAATAATCGGGATACGAATCAACGATTTTTGGATTCGGACGCACGACATTGCCGCCCATCGGAATCATTGACATCGTTTCCAGACCGCCCGCGACGATAATGTCCGCGCCGCCCGTTCTGATGCGATCAGCCGCGAGCGCAATCGTCTGCAAGCCTGACGAGCAGTAACGATTGACCGTCATCGCCGAAACTTCGACCGGCAAACCCGCTTCAATCGCCGCCGTGCGCGCCACATTCATTCCTTGCTCGGCTTCGGGAAACGCGCAGCCCATAATTACGTCGTCAATCTGCGACGCGTCTAAGCCTTCGACGCGTTCGACCGCGCCTTTAATCGCCGCCGCTCCCAAATCATCAGGACGCGAATTTTTCAAAGTTCCTTTCGGCGCTTTTCCGACAGCCGTCCGCACGGCTGAGACGATAACTGCTTCTTTCATAATTTATTCCTTTTTCTTAATTTTTAAGAAATGAGTGAACGCTCATTCATTTTTTGTCTATCATAAATCAAAAAGCAAAATTCTCCTAGAAAAATTCCGTTGAGTGAAAAGTTTTTTGGCTACTTTTTAGCTTTATTTTAAACGCTTATTACCAACGAAAGTTTTTCGCTGAAATTAAGAGCGTTTGTCCTGAATGAAATCTTTGAGAAAAATAAACGCGAGTCCCAGCATTTGCAGCGCGAGCGAGCCGAAAACGCTGTAGCTGACCAGTTTTGACTGCGATTCTCGCAGCGCGCTTAATTCGTTGATTTTAAGCTGTTTTCGGTCGTAGCTTTCGATGTAGCGTTTGTTCAAAAAAGTATCAATGCGGGAAAAACGCGCATCGCTTAGATCATCGTCGTCGGTTTCCGTCACCGAATCGGTAATCGTCGTGATGGCGCGATGTTTGGCTTTGTAATCGGTTTTGCCCGATTCGTCCTCGCGATTTTCCAGAATTTTCAACGCGCGTTCAAAATTTTCGTCTTCCGCTTTTCTTTTATTTTCCGGGTTTTCGGCTGTTTTATTCTCGTTTGCCTCGCTGTTTGCCGGTTGATTTTCGGCGTCGGCGTTTTCCAAATCAATTTCGGTTTCGGCGCGGCGAAATTCCGTCATCGGCAAATCATTGCCCGCCGCATACAGATATAAAACAAAATCGTGAAAATGCGAGCCGGCGTCATACTTCATATTGGCGCGGGCATTTTCGGGCAAAAGCGACGCCAGATGCGAGAATAAACGGTAATTTTCAAACTTTTTTTCGCCTTCGTCCTTAACTTTCGTTTGTTCGTTTAAGCTCTGGGTCAAAGCCGCGTGCGCCGTTTCGGTATCGCGCAAACGGTTGCCGACTTCGGACAAAACGATGGCGTTGACGAGCAGCGCGACGCACGAAATGACAAAACCCAAAATAATCGAATTGCGAGCGGTGTTCTTTGCATCAATCATCGTTTTGCTTCAACTGCTTTTCCAATTCAATTCTCTCAATGACATCGGCGGCGCGCGGATTTTTCGCTTGCAAAATGCGGTTTTGAATATAAATAAAACTGTCTTTCGTGTTAAATCGGTAATCGTAATCAGCCAGAATTTTCATTATCGCCCAACGCTTGACGTTTAATTTGCGCGGCGGCTCGAAAAACGCGCCCATATCCGTCATCGCTCTTGCGCATTCGGGACATTTGCGCGCGGTTTCGCTTTCCGTTTTGGCGAAACTTTTGCGGCAGTCGAAACAAGCCCAGTGTGTCGAGTGGTGATTTTCTTTCATCGAGCGGATTTGATTTTGTTTACGCTTCGCGCGTCAATTTCATTCCCTGCGGTTCAGCGACGACGATCGGTTCATGTTCGATTTCGACGTTGCTCGCGTCCAAACCGTAAGCGGCATCTTCGCGGATGCTAAACCAGCGGCGCAGAAAATAATACGACCGCATGATGAAATTCTGCTTAAACGG
>SXVE01000080.1 GCA_005790265.1 Acidobacteriota bacterium
ATTTCCTCGTCGTGTTCGGCGGCAGTTTTTTCGAGAACATTTAACGTGAGCCGGTCGCGCAGAAAACTTTTAACTTCCGTTGCCCGCGTCGTGCGGACTGGACAAAAAGCGACGCGCAAGCCTGCGATTCCGTCGCGTCCGCTCTGCGGTCCGAAAAGCGGATGCGTGCCGATGATTTCGACGTTTTCCGGCAAATATTCGAGCATCAATTCAATCGGCTTCAGTTTGACGGAAATCACATCGAGACACAAAGCGTTCGGCTGAAGAAACGGCGCGGCACGCTGCAAAACGGCGGGGAAATCGGCGAGCGGAACGGCGAAAATGACGATTGGTTTGGCGGCGACCGTAGCGAAATCAGCGATTGAGACGCCGATTTCGACTGCTTCATTTCGTCTTTCAACCGCGTCGAAAACTGTGACACGGAAAAATTCGGCGAGATGCCGCGCCATAAAACGCCCGAATTGTCCGAAGCCGATTATTCCGATTTCCGTCATGTTAAAGTTGGGGAATCAATGCAATTGACAGACTTTGAAAAACTCAAAATCTATCAACTTTACAACCGAATCTATACTGTTTCCGCATATTGCGATTCTTCGATCAGCTTTTTTATCTCGTCAATTTTTTCGCGCGCCGCTTCTTCGCCCGCTTTGATAAAATCGTCCATTTTGCCGATTTCGTCCGGTCGCAAATGCGAGATTTGCGGCACGATCACGACGTTGGCGCGGTAATGATGCGCTTTTGATGCGGCGCGTAAGAGCATCATCGCCGATTGAAAAAAAATGCCGAGCAAGGTTGAAGGCGAACCCCAATAAGTCGTGCCGCACGCGAGCACGTCAACGGCGATGATGATTTCCGCGCCGAGTTTTTTGACGGCTTTCGTCGGCACGTTTGAGACGACGCCGCCGTCAATCAAACGGCGTCCGGCGTGGTCAACCGGAACGAAAACGCCGGGCAGCGCGCAGCTGGCGCGCACCGCCGTCGCGACATCGCCCGTTTCTTTCAAGACGATTTCTTCGCCGGTTTCCAAATCGCACGTCACGGCGGCAAAGGGAATCGGCAGTTCTTCAAATTTCGTCACCGGAAAATGCTCGTTGATAAACGCGCCCATGCCGGCGTTTGACAGCAAACCTTTCGGCGAATAAGAAAATCCGGTCATTTTGAACCAGCTGATTTTCTTTGACATCTCGATAATTTTGTCAATGCTCATCCCGGACGCGAAAGCCGCGCCCGCGAAACTACCGGCGCTCGTTCCGGCGACGCAGTCAATCGGAATATCGTGTTCGGCAAGCACTTTCATCACGCCCAAATGCGCGAAACCACGCGCCGCGCCGCCGGATAATGCCAAGCCGATTTTTTTTCGTGTCATAAGGTAAATCTCAGGTTTCAGGTCTCAAGTTTCAGGTTTCAGTTTTTTAACTTGAAATCTGAAATCTGAGACTTGAAATTCGCTCGATTGATTTTAACTTTTGTTTATGGAAAACTTAAACCCGCGAAAATGACTGTGCAGGAATCTTTACATTTACAAAGAACGACGACCGGCGCCGATATTGCGGCGGGAGAGCGCGTCTGTCCGGTTTGCTCGCGCGAAACGCCGGACGAATTCGTTCCGCTCATCGTTTTGGAAGACGATTTGCAGAATTTGATTCACGCCAACGCGCCGGATACGCTCGGATTTGAAGCTGTGTGCGCGCGCTGCGTGCGGCTTTTTGAACGAGCGAAAGATCAAATTATTCAGGACGCCGCGCTGCAAAAAGACGGCTCGCGCGTTCTTTCGACTCCGTTGCGGCTCGATTCCGACGAACGTTTCACGGGAAAAAACGTGACCATCGCCTTTCTCGATTCGGGTTTTTATCCGCACGTTGATTTGACGACGCCGGACAATCGTATCGTCGCTTACCGCAATATGATGCAGGCGGACGGCGATCTGACCACGCTGTTTCAGCCGGACGCGGCGAGCTGGCACGGAATGATGACTTCGGTCGTGGCGGCAGGGAACGGCGGTTTGTCCAACGGTTTTTATCGCGGAATCGCGCCGGATGCGAACGTCGTTTTGGTGAAATTAGCGCGAACCGGACGCATTACCGAACGTAATATTCAGGACGGTTTGGAATGGATTCTTGAAAATCGCGCCAAATACGACATCAAAATCGTTAATATTTCGGCGGGCGGCGATTTCGAGCAAAGCTATCTGCACGATTCGCTTTCGCAAACGGTCGAAGAATGCGCGGCGCAGGGTTTGACCATCATTTGCGCGGTCGGCAACGCCGGACATTTGCCGAATCATCCGGTTTTTCCGCCCGCGTCCGCGCCGTCGGCGATTGCCGTCGGCGGTCTTGACGATCACAATTCGATCAATCGCGCGCATCGCGGAATGTATCGCTCAAGTTATGGTCCGACGCTCGACGGTCTGCAAAAACCGGAAATCATCGCGCCGTCAATCTGGATTCCGGCGCCGATTTTGCCGAACACGCCGACCGCCGCGCAAGCGGCGTTTCTTGAAAAACTCGACAAGTCAGCCGATGCCGATCTTCATCAAATCATCGCGGAAAATCCGGCGATTGATGCCGAACTCGACGCCGCGCTCGATCGTCCGGCTTATATGATTCGTCAGATTATCGCGCTCAAACTCCAGCGCGAAAGCGTGATCACGCGCCATTACAAATACGTTGACGGAACGAGTTTCGCCGCGCCGATTGTTTCGTCCGTCGCCGCGCAAATGCTCGAAGCCAATCCGCGTCTCACGCCGCAGCAAATCAAAAGAATCCTGATTTCGACTGCCGAAAGATTGCCGCACTACGAAGTTGACCGCCAGGGCTGGGGCGTTATTGATCCGCGCCGCGCCGTCGAAAAAGCGCTCTCGCTCGGTTAGACTGCAATCGCTTTCCAGCTTCAATAATTTTAATTTAACGATTATTAAGTCAGTCGGATTGAGGGAAATTTTCCGGCAAAGGCAAGTTTGCGCATTTAATTTTCTTGGATTGAAAAGCGCGAAGTTCTACTGATTGACGAAGTTATAAACTAGCACGCCGGTGGCGGCGACCGCTTGATTGTTGACGCGAATCGGATTGAAACGCGATTGTCTGGCGGCGGCTTCGGCGGCTTGCCGAAGCAACGGATGTCCAGCGACGGCTTTTGCCGAAGCGACGTTGCCGGTTTCATCAACCTGAACCTGAACGGTAACTCTGCCGCCGATGCGCAAAGATCGCGCTTGCGATGGGTAAGCGGGCGTCGGCAGATTGAGCGCGCGGCTGTTTAGAACTCCGGCATTAACCGGACGATTGACCGGCGGTTCAATCGGCGCCGTCGGCGTCGGCGTCGGACGCGAATTAGTCGGAGGCAGCGCGGAATTGGCGTTCACCAATGAATTGCTTTGATCGGGCGTCGGTCGCGGCGTCGGCGTCGCAGTCGGACTTGGTCGCGGCGTCGGCGTTGGAGTCGGCGTTCTTAAATTGGCGTTGACGTTGGTATTTAAGTTTGTGCTGATATTGGCGTTGAAATTAAACGAATTGCCGATATTGAGATTCGTCGGCGGATCGGTGTTGACGGTGCTCAGATTAACATTGGTGCGCGTATTTGCCGGTTCGCTTCTTTCCGCTTGCAGCATCCAGAAAACTCCGCCGGCTCCGGCTAAAACGAGAAGCGTTCCGAGAATCGTCAAAAGCACGACTTTCGCCGTGTTCGATTTTGGCGGCGGCGGTTGCTGATAATTTGTCGCGCGCGGACGAACTTCCTGTTCGCGCGGCGTTTGCTCGGAAGTCGGAATGACGATGCGCGGCGCGGACACCGTTCTTTCCGGCAATTCAGGTTCGGCAATAACCGGATTTTTGCGCCGCACGATTGTTTCTTCGTCGCGCTCGTCGTTAAAACTTTCGCTTGGCAAAGCGGTGAAATTCGGTTGTTTTTCCTCGATCAGCGGCGTTCCGTCTTTCGTGCAGAAACGTAAAATTTCTTCATCGTAACGGTTCTGGCAGGTCGGGCAGAATTTCATATTTAAAAATACTTAAACTTGTGTTTCAGGATTGATTAAAATCGGTATTGGTCAATACGAAAAACGATTCTAGCACTATTTTGCGGCAATCGGCGAAATGAAAACGCCGAAACCGAAAATAACCGATGTCCAAAAATTGATTTTTTCGCAGATTGTGGCAAAATCTACATTTTGGTTTCCTATCACCGCTTTTGATACGGACTTTAAGCAGCGCTTATCACATCATTTGTATGACACCAACCCTAGCCGCCCGCAATCGCTTTATCGCTGACCGCATTTACAAAGTCAAACCTTCGGGAATCCGCCGATTTTTCGGCATCGCCGCGAAAATGCCCGACGTTATTTCGCTCGGCATCGGCGAACCGGATTTCGTGACGCCCGAACCGATTTCGCGCCGCGCTTTTGAATCGGTCGCGCGCGGAATCACCAATTATACGGCGAATTCCGGTCTGCTCGAATTGCGCGAAAGACTCGCCGTGCATCTCGAAAATCTCTACGCGGTTTCTTACGAGGCGGAAGGCGAAATGATTATTACGGTCGGCGTAAGCGAAGCGCTGCGCTGCGTTTTCGCGGCGATCTGCAATGCGGGCGACGAAATTATCGTGCCGACGCCGTGTTTCGTCGCGTACGAACCGGAAATTCTTTTCGCCGACGGCGTTCCCGTCACGGTCGAGTGCCGCGCCGAAAATAATTTTGAGATCACGGCTGAAGAAATCGAGCCGCTGATTACGCCGCGAACGAAAGCGATTTTTATCGGCTTTCCGAATAATCCGACCGGCGCGGTTCTCAGCCGCGAGAACGCGCTGAAAATCGCCGCGCTCGCCGAAAAATACGATTTGCTCATTATTTCCGACGAGATTTACGACCGGCTTGTTTACGGAACCGAACACGTTTGTTTCGCCGCGCTGCCGCAAATGAAAAAACGCACGGTATTGCTCGGCGGTTTTTCAAAAGATTACGCGATGACCGGCTGGCGCGTCGGCTACGTTTGCGCCGACGCCGAATTGATGGAAGCGTTCGCGAAAATTCACCAGTACGACGTGATGAGCGCGCCGACAATTTCGCAATTCGCCGCGCTCGCCGCGCTCGAAATCGGCGAACCGTTCGTGCAGACGATGCTCGGCGAATACGATAAACGCCGCCGCTTAATCGTTTCCGCACTCAATGAAATGGGCTTAAAATGTTCCGCACCGAAAGGCGCTTTTTACGCGTTTCCGTCAATCGCGAAAACCGGTCTGGACGACGAAACTTTCGCGCAGCGCCTGATTACGGAAGAAAAAGTCGCCGTCGTGCCGGGCAGCGCGTTCGGTGCCGGCGGCGAAAATCACGTGCGCATCGCTTACTGCAAATCCTACGCGCAAATCGAAACGGCGCTCGAACGCATCGGTAAATTTGTGGGGCGATTTTGAGAAGCGGGAAATAAAAATGGGACGCGGATGAACGCGGATCGAGCAGATTTACGCAGATCAGATTAAAATTTAATAACGCGGAATCAATTTTTATTTTTATAATAAAAACTCATCTGTGTTTAATTTTTAACGATCTAAATCTTATCCGTGAAAATCCGCTTAATCCGCGTTCATCCGCGTTCCATTTCTTTAGCTTTCCACCTTGTTTTTCTCTATTTATGAAAGAAATAATCATCATCGGCGCCGGGCTCGGCGGGCTTTCCGCCGCGTGTCGGCTCGCGAAAGAAGGTTTTTCCGTGACGATTCTGGAGAAAAACGCCAACGTCGGCGGCAAAGTAAATACTGTTGAAGCAAACGGTTACAAATTCGACACGGGCGCGTCTTTGCTGACGATGCGGCACGTTTTGGAAGAATTATTCGAGTTTTGCGGAAAACGCGTTGAAGATTATCTCGAAATCGTCCGGCTCGCGCCGATTTGCCGTTATTTCTGGTCGGATGAAACGCGATTCGACGCTTTTTCCGACACGGAAAAAACCGAACGCGAAATCGAAAAACTCGCGCCCGAAGACGTCGAAAATTTCCGAAAATATCTCGCCGATTCACGCCGTAAATACGAAATCGCCGCGCGCACTTTTTTGTCGAAAAGCCTCAACGATTTGCCCGAACTTCTGACGCCGAAATATTTGCCCGATCTGCTGAAAATTTCGACGACGAAAACTTTGGATCGGCACAACGCCAAATATTTTCGCTCGCCGAAACTACGCCAGCTTTTCAATCGTTTCGCCACTTACAACGGTTCGTCGCCGTATGAAACGCCCGCGACTTTCGCGCTGATTCCGCACGTCGAATTCGGACTTGGCGCGTGGTATGTGCGCGGCGGAATGTACGAAATTCCGCGCGCGCTGGAAAAATTGGCGCGCGAGCTCGGCGTGAAAATACGCGCGGAAAGCGCCGTCGAAAACATCGTCATCGAAAACCAAAAAGCCGTCGGCGTGCGGGCGAACGGAGAGACTTTTCGCGCCGATTTCGTCATTTCAAATTCCGACGCGATCGAGACTTACCGCAATTTGATCGAACGAAAGAATCGCCGAATTTTCACCGACGCGAAACTCGAAAAACGCGAACCGTCGTGCAGCGGTTTTGTTTTGCTTCTGGGAACGAAAAAGAAATTTCCGCAGCTCGCGCATCACAATATTTTTTTCTCGGACGATTACAAAGCCGAATTCGATGCGATCTTTAAGCACAAAACTCCCGCCGCCGATCCGACAATTTACATCTGTGCGACTTCAGTTTCCGACCCGACGCAAGCGCCCGCGGGAAACGAAAATCTGTTCGTTTTAATCAACGCGCCTTACACGAATGAGAAAGTTGATTGGGAAAAAGAAAAGCGCGATTACCGCAATTTAATCGTCAAAAAACTCGAAAGTTTCGGGTTGGAAGATTTAGAAAACTCGATTGATTACGAACAAATCATTACTCCCGCTGATTTCGAGCACAAATACAATGCTAATCGCGGCTCGATTTACGGCGTGTCGTCAAACGGCATTTTCTCGGCTTTCCTGCGCGTTCCGAACAAAGCCCGCGACATCGAAAACCTCTATTTCACCGGCGGCGCAACGCATCCGGGCGGCGGCATTCCGCTCGTTTTGTTATCGGGAAAAATGGCTGCGGAAATGATCGCGCGGAGTTAATTAAAAACAAAAAAGGCGCGTTTGAATTTCAAACACGCCTTTCTCATTTGCCGAACACCAAATAAAATTG
>SXVE01000081.1 GCA_005790265.1 Acidobacteriota bacterium
AAACTGGTAAGTTGGCGGAGAGCGTTTATCGTCAGGCGATTAACGCACTCAAAATCTTTGAAAAAAATGCGACGTTGCTAAAAGAATTAGCCGAATTTATTTTGAATAGAAAAAAATAAGCCGCCGACAATCACAATTTCTATCCTGTTTTTATTGAAAGTGATTTTGTTAAATTTGCGCCGATTCTCATAAATCATCGCTTGTGTGCTCGAAAAAAATTTAGGTTTCGCCGCGGCGACTCTGGTATAATCGCAAAGTTGCGGAAAACAGCCGTTATTTCGTCTTTCCTTCCTTCTCTACTTGCTTACTTGAGATGAATTCGCTCGAATTAAACATTAAAAATCTGTGGAAACCGCTTGCTATCGTTGCGGCGCTGGCATTTTTGTATGCGAATGTCTTGCTGAAACTCGGGCGTGATTGGTGGACGGACGAGAATTATTCGCACGGTTTGCTCGTTCCGTTTGTCATCGGATTTATCGTTTGGACGGAATTCGGCGAGCTGAAAAACGCGCGGCGCAAACCGCAGTTTTGGATCGGCGGCGCAGTAATTATTGCGGCGATTTTGATGCTTTTCGGCGGCAGTCTCGGCGCGGAACTTTTTACGCAGCGCGTTTCGATGGTTTTGGTGTGCGCCGGAATCGTCGTCTATTTTTTCGGCGCGCGCCTTTTGCGGCTGCTCGTCGTGCCGTTCGCTTTGCTGCTTTTATCAATTCCGATTCCGCAGATTATTTTTAATAAAATCGCGTTTCCGCTGCAAATTTGGGCGTCGCAGGCGGCGGTTTGGGGAATTCGTTTGTTTGAAGTTCCGACTTTGCGCAAGGGAAATGTGATCGAGATTTTGCCGCGCGGCGCGACGCAGATTATCGCGCTCGAAGTCGTCGAAGCGTGCAGCGGCATTCGCAGTTTGATGACGCTCGTCACTCTGGCGCTGATTCTGGCGTATTTTACCGGCGAAAAAAAAGAAAGCGGCGCGGGAAAATTCGGACGCAGCGCAGATTTTTGGCGAACCGTTATTTTGATGTTTTCAGCGATTCCAATTGCGGTTTTGACAAACGCGGCGCGCGTGACGGCGACCGGAGTTACAACTTATTATTACGGCAAAAAAGCGACGGAAAGCGCGTGGCACGAAGCGTCCGGCTGGCTCGTTTACGTCGCGGCGCTCGCTTTGCTGATTGCCGTCAACGCCGGATTGAAAACGGTTTTTCGCCGAATCAATGCGGCAAAATCGCCGAAAAATTCAGCGGCGGATTTCGCTTTCGCCGAAAACGAATGTGAAACGGAAAATCGAAGTTCGGCGCGAGGTTTTCAAACCAAATTTGCCGCTTACGTTTTGATTGCGGTTTTATTGTGCGGCGGGATTTTTATCAATTGGTTCGAGCGGCGCGGCGAAACGGAAATCGCGCGAAAATCTTTGTCGGAAATTCCGCAAACGCTCGGCGATTGGCGGCAGAAAGGAAGCGAAATTCGTTTCGGCGAACAAACCGAAAGCGTTTTGCGCGTTTCCGATTACACGATGCGCGAATATTTCACTGCCGACAATCGCCTCGCCAATATCTATGTCGGTTATTACGCTTCGCAGCGCACCGGCGCAACTTATCACAGCCCGCAAAATTGTTTGCCCGGCGCGGGCTGGACGATGCGCGAACCGGAACTCGTCGAAATAAAAACGGCGGGCGGAAAAACCTTCAACGCCAATCGTTACATCATCGAAAACGGCGTTTATAAAGAAGTGATGATTTACTGGTATCAAGGTCGCGGGCGTTTTGAAGCGAGCGAATACCGCGACAAAATCAACACGGTTTTCGACAGCGTTGTGCGGCGGCGAAGCGACGGCGCGATGGTGCGCGTGATGACTTCGGTCGGCGCCGATGAAGAAAAAGCAACGGCTTCGGCAATCAATCTTTCCGCACTTCTCGCCGAACGGCTCGACGAATTCGTCCCCGAATAAATTTTCTTTGTAAAGCCAACAATCTGTGGTAATATCTCGCTTGCCCAAAAAAAACATTTTATGCTTTCAATCTCTTTCCGAGCCGATTTGTAATTACCGGTTCGTTTGAGATTAACGGAAAAATAGAAAAAAACGTGATTTTTCTGAAATTTCCGGACGATTAAAAGTTTTTTCTCATTGCCGGTAAGTTCGGCAGTGATTGAAATTAAAGTTGACAATTTAGCTTTTCCCGCGAATCTTTCGACAGAATTTGCCCCTTTGAACAAAGATTTCGTGAAATTTTTCCTTTCGCTTCAGTAATGCGCTCAATGCCCCGAACGCTTTATTTGAACGAAGAAAAGATTTACGCGGGCGAAGTCTCATTTTTTTTATGAATGCCAGAGAGTGCCACAATTCTTCAGCCCGCATTTTGTTTTTAACATTGATCTGCGGTCTGTTCCTTTTTTCGGTTTCCTGCGGCGTTTCCAAAGATAAACATCTTTCGCGCGGCGAAGAATATCTTCAGAAACGGCAGTTTACGGAAGCCGCGATGGAATTTCGCGCCGCCGCCGAAATTGACAAAAATTCGGCGGAAGCGCACTGGGGATTAGCCCGCGCTTACGAAAATCTCGGAAAATTCTACGAAACGCTCGACGAGCTGCGCAAAACGACGGAACTCACGCCGGAAAATCTCGACGCCAAAGTAAAACTCGCCAATTATTTTCTCGTTGCGCAGCCGCCGATGATCGGCGAAGCTGAACGGCTTCTCGCGGAAATTCTGCAAATCAATCCCGGTTTTATCGAAGGTCACATCTTAAAAGCATCAATTCTCGCGGCGCAGAATAAACCCGAAGCGGAAATTGTCGGCGTGCTCGATCAAGCCGTCGCGCTCGATCCGAAACGCGTTGAAACTTATTTGAGCGCGGCGCGCTTTTTTATGTCGAAAGACAAGTCGAAAGAAGCCGAAGCGCAAATCAAGAAAGGCATCGCCGCGAATCCGTCAGCCGCGCTCGGTTATACGGAATACGGCAGATTTCTCGAATACGCGGCGCGTCCGGCGGAAGCCGAAGCGCAATTTCTCAAAGCGGTCGAAACCGAACCGTCAAACATCGCGGCGCGCGAAGCGCAGGCGGAATTTTATCTTGCCGCGCGCCAATACGAAAAAGCCGAAAATTCTTACCGCGAACTCGTTAAAATTCAGCAAAACAGCTTGGAAAGCCGTTTGCAGTTCGGCGATTTTTACGTGCGCGCTCACCGCGAAGACGACGCGATCAAAGTTTACGAAAATATTTTAACCGACGCGCCCGAATACGTTCGCGCGCGCTACCGACTCGGTGAAATTTTCCTCGACCGCAAAGAAATCCCTAAAGTTACCGAGCAGACGGAAATTCTGTTGAGCATCAACGACGAAGATACCGACGCTTTAATGCTTAACGCGCGCGTCAAACTCGAAGAAAACAAAGCGGAAGAAGCCGTTAAAAGCCTGGAAGAAATTTTGAAAAAACAGCCGAGTCAGAAAGACGCTTTATTTTATATGGCGCAGGCGCGGCTCGCGCTCGGACAGATTGATCAGGCGCGCGCGTTTGTCGGCGATCTGGAAAAATATCATCCGGCTTTTCTCAAAACAAAACTGCTGAAAATTCAAATCGCATTTTCCGCCGGAGACGCATCGAGCGCGTTCAAACAATCGAACGAGCTTTACGAACAGGCGAAAAATTTCCGACCGAACATTGAAACCGACGCGCAAACCGTTCAGGAAATGAAAGTCCGCGCATTGTCGGCGCGCGGATTGGCGAATTTGGAATTAGGCAAAATCGTCGAAGCGAAAACGGATTTGCAGGAAATCGTCAAACTTTCGCCGAATTCCGCCGCCGCGCTCGTCAATCTGGCAAAAGTTTACGCCGCCGAATCTAATTTTTCCGAATCGTTAAATAATTACGAAAAAGCGCTCGCGCTCGACGGCGCCAATTTCGATGCTTTGAGCGGAACGATTAATATTTTGATTCGCCAGAAACAAACCATGCAGGCGCACGCGAAAGTTGACGGCGCGCTGCAAAAAAACGGCGGCGCGTCGAATCTTTCGGCGGCGCTGCATTATTTGAAATCGCAAATCTACGCGGCGGAAAACGATTCGGCAGCAGTCGAAAGCGAGCTGCAAAAATCAATCGCGGCGGACGCCAATTATCTGCCCGCTTATTCGGCTTACGCGGCGAGTTTGGCAGCGCAAAACCGAGTCGGCGACGCCGTCAAGCAGTATCAAACAATCGTTGATAAAAAACCGTCGGCTTCGATTTACACTTTGCTCGCGCTGCTCGAAGAAGCGCGTGAAAACTCACCGGAAGCGGAGAAGAATTACCGCCGAGCGCTTGAAATTGAACCTGAAATGCCGATTGCGGCGAATAACTTAGCTTGGCTGATCGCTGAGACGGGCGGAAATCTCGATGAAGCGCTTCAACTGGCGCAAAAATCGGTTAATCAGATTCACAATTCGGCTGATTTTTACGATACGCTCGGCTGGATTTATCACAAAAAAGGTTTGCAGACGCCGGCGGTCGAACAACTGAAAAAAGCGGTCGCGCTCGGCGATGCGGCGGCGCAAAAAACCGGGAAGCCGGTCAATTCGGCGTATCGTTTGCGCTTGGCGACAGCGCTGGCGGCGGCGGGCGACAAAGTTTCGGCGCGGCGCGAAGTGGAAAGCTCGCTGCAAAACATCGCCGGTTTAAGCCAGAAAGACGCGCAGAACGCGCGCAATCTGCTGGCGACGCTTTAAGATTTTTGGAACTGGAAAAAAACAACGAGTGAGAAAAGAAAATGCATTTAACGACAATTCTGATGGAAATTTCAGGCGACAATCTGCTCGCGGCTTTGCTCGATGATTCTTTCGGCTTGTTAATTTTCGGCATCGCTTTGATCGGCATCGCCGTTTTGCTGCGGCGAGTTTTCAATCGTCACGGCACGGATGAAACAAGCGAAAAACACTGAAAACAAAATTGATTGACAATATCTCTCAAAAAATTTAGCTGAACGAAAAACTATGAGTGTTGAATTTAGACAAAGAACGGCAGGCGAAATCGCCGAGATGATCAAACGGCGCAAATGGCTGATAATTCTGCCGATTCTAACGATGACGGCGGCAATCGGCTACGTTGTTTACCGTCTGCCGAGCGTTTACGAATCAAGAACACTTTTAACCGTCAAACCGCCGACGATTTCCGATAAAGTCGTCCAATCGCTGACCGATGAAGATATTTCTCAAAGACTTCAGGCAATCAACCAGGAAGTTTTGAGCCGCAATTCGCTCGAACCGATGGTCGCGAAATACGATCTGTTCAAGCTGGAAAGAAACGCGGGCGTGCCGATGGAATTAATCATCGAAAAAATGCACAAAAATATTACGGTCGAAGTCGAAAAAAGCGACGACGAGCGGAAAGTAGCGGCATTCAGCATTAAATATCGCGACCGCACGCCGGAAGCGGCGCGCAGCGTGGCAGGCGATTTGGCGGGAAAATACGTGAACGCGCAGGTCATCGCCTCGACGCAGACGGCGGAAGTGACGCGCGAATTTCTCGACAATCAGCGCAATCAGAAAAAAGGCGAACTCGACACGCTCGAAAAACAAAGGTTGGCGATAATGACGCAGAACGTTGAAACGCTGCCGGATTCGCAGCAGGGTTTAATCGCACAGCTTTCCGGACTGCGGCAGCGCGAAGACACGATTGCCAAAGAAAAAGAAACTTTGATTACCGAAAAAGGTCGGCTCAACGACAGCATTCGCGCGCTTAACAGTCAGGCGCGTTTGATCGAAGATTTCGGCGAAAAAGAAACGCAGGCTGCCGTCACGCAGGCGTCGCGCGTCGAAGACACGCCCGCTTACGCGGCGCTGATTCAGAAACGCGCGGAATTAACGGCGCGGCTCGAAAAACTGAAAGCGCAGTATCGCGAAAAACATCCGGAAGTGGTTGATACGACGACGCAAATCGAGAAAGTGAACGATGAGCTTTCCGCGCTCTCGAAAAATACCGACAAACGCGTTAAAGAAGCGAATCAATCGAGTTCGCGCAAAGCCGAGCTGCAAAAACAGAATCTGGAAATCGAAAAGCAGAAAGCCGAAAGCCAAATCGCGCAGATTGACCAGCAAATGCAGTATAAAGACGCCGAACTGCGACAGAACGCCGGACAAATTTCCATCCTCGAAGCGAAAATTAACCAGATTCCGAACGTCAAAGTCGCGCTCGAAGGCATTAACAATCAGTATCAATCGGCGAAACCGACGTATGACGATCTTTTGAAAAAAACACACGACGCGTCGCTGCAGGTTGACCGCGAATCGAACGCGCAGGGCGAAACGATTCGCGTGGTTGACGCGGCAAATCTTCCGGCATCTCCGGTCGCACCGAAGCGCGCGGCGCTCACCGGATTCGGCGCGCTGATCGGACTCGGAATCGGTTTATTTTTAGCCGTGATCTTTGAAATTCCGCGCATCTTTAAGATTCAGAATATCGAAGACGCCAAGCATTACACCGGACTGCCGGTGCTCGCGTCGGTTCCGCCGCTGCTCTCGCAAAAAGAGAAATCGTGGCAAAACCGTTCGTACTGGCTAAAAGTAATGGCGGGAATTGCCGTCGCCGTCGGCATAATTCCTTTAATCGCAATGGCTTTGCAGGCAACGCGAATTTTTGATCGAATGGTTTCGTAAATAGTTTCCATATTAAGAATTCAAAACAAGAAGAAATTTGCATATCAAATTTTGAATTCTTTCGGAGAAAGAAAATGTATAAAGAATTTTTCGGATTAGAAGACATCCCGTTTACCTTGACGCCCGATCCGCGTTTCATCGTTTTTACGCCGTCGTACAACGAAGTTTTGGCGAGTCTTTATTACGGACTCGAAAGCGCCAAAGGTTTGATTGTGCTGACGGGCGAAGTCGGAACGGGAAAAACGACCGCGCTCCGATGGATTTTGCGGCGGCTCGATTCGAGCGTTCTCGCGGCGTACGTTTTTAATCCGCGCCTTTCGGTCGAAGAATTTTATCATCACGTCACGCAAATGCTCGGCATTAAAGACTGGACGAACAAAGCCGAATTGCTGCAAGTAATGGGCAAGGTTTTGGAAGAACGGCATCGCCGCGGATTGCGCACGGTTTTGATTATTGACGAAGCGCACGAGCTGTCCGATTATGTGCTCGAAGAAATTCGTCTGCTGATGAATTTTGAATCGGACAACGCCAAACATCTGCAAATCGTTTTGACAGGACAACCGGAATTGCGCGAAAAACTCAATCAGCCGAATTTGCGCCAGCTCAAACAGCGCGTCGCATTGCGCTGCAAAATGCACCAGCTGCCGAACGTAGACGAAATCGAACGGTATATTACCGAGCGGCTTTTGATCGCCGGTTCCGACCAGCCGAATGTTTTTACGCCGGGCGCGATTGATTTGATTTTTCAGTGTTCCGAAGGCATTCCGCGCCAAATCAACAATCTCTGCGACAATTCGATGCTCGCCGCTTACGCCGACGGAGAAACGATTATCGGCAGACAAATCGTTGAAGAAGTCGCCGACAATCTCGATCTGTTGCCGAATCGCGAATTGCTGTCGCTCAACGGCAATTCGCCCAATCAAGCAGCAAACGGGAAAGTGCTGACAAATGAAGCCAAGCAGGAGCTTTGGCAAAATCAAAACCGCGCCGAGCAGTCGAAACCGAGAGCTTTTCGCACCGACGAACGAGCACTGAATGAAAACAGAAACGGAAACGGCTCATCATTCGACGAACTCGACGATGTTCATCTCGAAATCGGCGGCGTCGGCGGATTTTATTAAATTTAAGATTCAGGATTTGGAAATCAAAGTTAAAAGATCAAAATTTAGACGGCGGCGAAAGTTGCGATTTCACTTTTACGGCTTGGAAAAATTGAACGCCAAAAACGAATTTCTCGAATCATAATTTCTTGAATCTTAAACTTTAAATCTTGCATTTTGCATCTACCGGAGCAATCAGAATGAGTATTCTCAAAGCGTTACAGAAAAAACAAACCGAACAATTCAATGAAACGGAAGTAGTCGCCGCCAATACGGTGATTCCGTTTAACAAAGAACTGACGAAAGAAAATATTAAAGAAAGCGGCAGCACTAGAAATGCGCCGCCCGAATTGTTCGCGGATGGAAATTTGAAAATCGGAACCCCAAGTTCGGCGTTCAAAGGGCAGTTGGATTCAATCGTCGGGACGGCACTCCCTGAATTGGAAACGACAATTAATGCCGGGGCAACTTTGAACGCTGTCGGCGCGGCGCGTTCGGCTGCAACACTTCTGCCTGAATTTGTCAGCTGGAATGTTGAAGCCGAACGCGTCGAGCCTCGCCTCGTCGCGATCACGCATCCGAATTCGACGTATTGCGAAGAATACCGCAGCTTGCGAACGCACGTTCTGCATAAAAGCCAGAAACAAAAACTGCAATCAATCGTCGTCGCAAGTATCAATCCGAGCGAAGGGAAATCCGTGACGGCGCTTAATTTATCGTGGCTTCTGGCGCAAACCGACGGCGTGCGCGCGCTGATTATTGACAGCGATCTGCGAATGCCGAGTCTCACCGATTACCTCGGAATCGAAACTGACAAAGGACTTTCGGGCGTTTTAGCCGGAACTTCGACGCTGAAAGAAGCGATTGTGCGGCTCGATCCCGCCGGACTTCATCTTTTGCCGGGCGGCGAAGCGCGCAAAGACGTGGCGGAACTGATTTCCGGTCCGAAATTTAAGGAGATTCTGCGCGAAGCCAAAGAAATGTTCGATTACGTCATTATTGACGCGCCGCCGCTCGGCATTTTCACCGACGCGAACGTGTTAATCAATCACGCGGACGGCGCGATGCTCGTCATTCGCGCCAATCGAACGACTTACAATTCGCTCGACCGCATTCTCGAAACGCTGCCGCGCGACCGAATGCTCGGCGTGGTGCTCAATCAATCGGAAGACGTCTTGAAAGAATCTCACTACAACTACGGTTATTACGGCAAGAAAAACACTTGAGCGCCGCGCGGCGAAAGATTGTCGGTCAATATCAACCGCTGCGAAAGTTGTTTTTCGGGAATTCAAAACGAATTCCGATTATGTTATTACTCTAAAATTTCGTAACTCTCAATTTGTATTTTGAACAGAGAAGATGAGTGCAGCAAAATTTAGTCCGCGAACATTATGGTTGATTTTAGCTGATACGGCGTTTATTTACGGCGGCATCGTACTCGCGATGTACGTGCGTCTCGGTTTTTCCGGCACCGAATATCAACTCAATCATAATCTCGGTTGGATCAAAGTCTGTTTTGCTACTTTCGTCTGTCTGTTAATTCTTTATTTCTACGATTTATACGATTTTACGGTGATGGGCAACCGGCGCGAGCTGATGCTGCGAATGGTGCAGGCGCTCGGCATTGCATGGGTTTTGCTCGCGCTCGTTTTTTATTTCGTGCCGCCGATGATGATCGGGCGCGGCGTATCGGTTTTCTCGGTCGTCATCGTTCTTATTCTTTTATTGACGTGGCGCATTCTGATTCATCTTTTGACGGGACATCCGGAAATCGGCGAAAAAATTCTGCTCGTCGGCACCGGATCGGCGGCGCGCGACACGGCAGATGCGGTTTGGGAACGCCGCGATGCGGGCTACAGAATCGTCGGTTTCGTGACGGAAAACGGTTTAAAGCCGAAAACGAAAATCGGCGAATCGGAAATTATCGGCACGGCAGACCAGCTTGACGCGATTGTCAAAAGTGAAAAGGTTGACCGCGTCGTGATCGCCGTGCGCGAGCGACGCGGACTTTTTCCGACCGAAACGCTTTTGAAAATGAGTTTGGCGGGCGATGTCAATATCGAAGAATGCACGTCGTTTTTCGAGCGCGTCACCGGCAAAGTTCACGTTGACATGTTGCGCCCGTCGTGGCTGATTTTTGACGGACGGCGCAAAGATACGCGGCTTAAAACGGCGCTGCGCGAAACCGTGCACCGCTCGCTCGCGCTGATCGGATTGATTTTTTCGCTGCCGATTGCGATTGTGACGGCGATTTTAATCAAACTCGAATCCAAAGGCGACGTGTTTTACCGGCAGGAAAGAGTCGGAAAAAACGGCAAGATTATCAAAGTCATCAAATTTCGCTCGATGCGCACCGATGCCGAAGCCGACGGAAAACCGGTATGGGCAACAGCCGACGATGATCGCACGACACGCGTCGGGCGCGTGATCAGAAAAATTCGCGTGGACGAAATTCCGCAATTTTGGAACATCATTCGCGGCGAAATGAGTTTTGTCGGACCGCGCCCGGAACGTCCGCATTTCGTCGAACAGCTGGCGCGCGAAATTCCGTTTTACGAACATCGTCATTTAGCCGCGCCCGGTTTAACCGGCTGGGCGCAAATCAAATATCCGTACGGTGCATCGGTCGAAGACGCGCGCCAGAAGCTGCAATACGATTTGTATTACATCAAAAATCAAAGTCTCGCGCTCGATTTGGTGATTGTTTTTGAAACCGTAAAAACGGTTTTGTTCGGCAAAGGCGCAAGATGATTTAAGATTTGAGATTGAGGATTCGATGCTGAGATTCGCGACAGCGATTGAAAATAATTGGTTTGGCGTTTGGAGTTTTTAATCCTGATTTTGGAATCTGAAACGCGATAGTCATTTCAAGCGAATGACGGAGAAAAATTATGAAAGCAGTAAAAAATTATGGACACGCGGTTTTGATTGCGGCGAGTGTTTTTGTCTTTTCCGCCGATCTCGCGGCGCAGACGGAAAATCCGCCGGTTAAAATGCAGAAAATACAAACCGTCGAAGACAAATCCGCCGCGCCCGCACAACCGATTGTTGCAACGACGCCGGAAAAATCCGGCACCGCCGAAATTGCTTCGACTGCAGTGATTAAAACAGACGACAAATCCGTTGCGCGTTCGGCAGAAGAATCGGAAATTCTGCCGTTTTATAATAATTATTTAAAGGAATATCGTCTCGGACCGAACGATGTCATCACGGTCGAAGTTTTCGGACAATGCCCGGATTACTGCAAACCGTCAATCAGCATTCCGCCGACGGCGCGAATTTCCTATCCGCTGATTCGCGAAGGCGTGATGGTCGGCGGCAAAACCGTCGAAGAAGTTGCCGCCGAAATCACGAAAAAGCTCGACGAATACATTATTCAGCCGAACGTGACCGTCACGCTCGACAAAGCGATGTCGGCGCGTTACAGCGTGCTCGGCAAGGTCGCCGCGCCGGGCGTGCGCGTGCTCGACCGCAAAGTCAGCGTTTACGAAGCGATTGTCGAATCGGGCGGCGTCACGAAAGAAGGCGATAAAAAACGCGTCGTCGTTTATCGCTACGACGGGCAGGGACGAATCTCGCCGCAGATCGTTGATTTATCGGCGATGGAAAAAGGAAAAGGCGAAATGATTTTCCTCAATCCCGGCGATCAGGTTTTCGTGCCGGACAAAGGTTTCCGGCTCAACGTCAATACGGTTTTCGATATTTTATCGAAAGCGAGCATCGTTCGTCTGCTGTTCGGCAGCCCGTTCTAAAATTAAAAGCAATATTTTCAAAAGGGAAAATCGAATTGGCGAGTTTATTTCGATTTTCCTTTTTCTTTTGAGCAAATTGTTCAGTGAAAATGAATTTATTAAAAAAAATATGCGCGCTTTCGCTCTGTTTGATCTTATTTCAGACGGCAAACGCGCAATGGACGAAACAAAATTCAAACACGCTCGCCTGGCTGTACGACATTTATTTTCTCAACGAAAAAATAGGTTGGATTGCCGGCAGCGGCGGCACTTTGCTCGTGACTGCCGACGGCGGAACGACTTGGCGGCAAACTCCTAAATTTACGACGGATGCGATTCGGCAAATTTATTTTTTCAACGAAAAAAACGGCTGGCTTTTGTGTGAACGAGACGTTTACAATCGCGGCGCGGCTTTTCCGTCCTACGTTTTGCGCACGGCTGACGGCGGAAAAACTTGGGAAAAATCCGAGTTTGCCGCGACCGGACGCGAGCGAATTACTAAAATTATTTTCGGCAAAAACGATTCCGCACACGCGTTCGGCGAAGGCGGAATGATTTTCACGCTCGAAAAGAATGAAAACATTTGGAAAAAAACGCCTTTATCAATCAAATATTTATTGCTCGACGGACTTTTCGCCGCCGATGATGCAATGCGCGGAATTATCGTCGGCGCGGGCGGCAGCATTTTATTTACTGAGGACGGCGGAATGCAATGGAGCGGCGCGAATATTTATGGCGATAAACGAACACGGCTCAATTCCGTTTTTTTTATCAATTCTAAAAATGGCTGGACGGCGGGCGCAAACGGCAAAATTTTTCAAACCGTCAGCGGCGGAAAAAATTGGCGCGAACAAAAATCCGTCACGACGAATAATTTGAACAGCATATTTTTTCTCGACACTGCCGAAGGCTGGGCGATTGGCGATGAAGGAACGATTGTTCATACGACAACTGCCGGAAACATTTGGAGCGAGGAAGATTCAAATACTACACATCGGCTCGAAAAGGTTTTATTCAGCAAACGGCGCGGTTGGGCGGTCGGTTTCGGCGGAACAATTCTGCGCTACGATCTCAATAAGAATGAGCGCTGATTATTCGATCAACAAATTTAATCGAATAAAATTTGCGCCTCAGCTTGACAGAGAAAGCTGAATTTTCGTAGTATGACATTTCGCTCAATTGAAAAAGAGAGCGACGTTTTTTTGAAAACTTGCGGGCAGTCGGATGTGCCGACAATTGTAAAGCATTACAACAAAAAGTTTACGGGCATATACGTCAATGGTAGACAGCCTCCCTTACAAGGAGGAAGTTGGAGGTTCGAGTCCTTCTATGCCCATTAAAAATTTCGGTTGATTTCCTTTATTACCGAAACGCAGTATTTGAAAATTTCTC
>SXVE01000082.1 GCA_005790265.1 Acidobacteriota bacterium
CCAAACGTCAAATTAGTAATGGGCATCGCGGCACCGGCAGTTCCCGGCATCGCCGAAGCCGTCAAACAATCAGGCAAAACGGATGTGAAAGTAACCGGATTGAGTTTGCCAAATATGTGCAAACCTTATATCAAAGAAGGAATTATTGACCACATCGTTCTGTGGAACACGACCGATCTCGGCTATCTTACGGTTTTTGTTTCTAATGCGCTTTCAAACGACAGTTTCAAACAAGGCGACAAGCAAATCGAAGCCGGAAAATTGAAAACGCTCGAAGTCGTCGGCGACGAAGTACGACTCGGTAAACCTTTTGTTTTCAATAAGGAAAACGTGGATAACTTTGACTTTTAATTGATGCTTTGATGCTTTTTGTGGACACTCTGACATCAAACTTCTATAATTCCTTATATTATGAGAACAACAATTACGATTGATGAAGATGTCGCGATTCGCTTAAACGAATTGCAGAAAAACAAAAAAATCAGTTTCAAAAAAGCGGTTAATATGCTGCTCAGGAAAGGTTTGGCGGAAGAAGAAAAACCGCGAAAGGTAAAGCCGTTTAAAGTTAAAGCACGTTCACTTGGAAAACCTTTAGTAGATGTAGATTTTGACAAAATCAGCGAAGTAATGGATAAACTCGACGAATTGGAGGGAGTTTATGATTCTTTCCGACGCTAATATTTTGATTTACGCCTATAACACGGACGCGATTTTTCACAAGGAATGTAAAGAATGGTTAGCCGAACAGCTTTCTAAACCCGAACCGTTCGCATTTTGTTGGCAGACCATTACGGCGTTTTTGCGAATTACGACAATTCCGAAACTTTTCCCGGACGCTTTTACGCAGGCGGAAGTTCACGGATTTGTTAATGACTGGTTATCAAATTCAAACGTCCGAATTTTAACGCCGACCGCGAATCATTGGACGATTTTTGAAAGGCTTTTGGTTGAAACGAAAATCGTCGGAGCAAAAACGATGGACGCGCATCTTGCCGCATTAGCGATTGAACACGGAGTTATTCTGGCGACGACTGACCGCGATTTTGCGGCTTTTAAGAATCTGAAAACATTGAATCCATTGGATTTGTAAACAAAAAAACGGGAGAAAAATGAATGAAACTGGAACGACGCGAATTTTTGAAAAGTTCTTTGCTGGCGGGCGCGGTCGCCGCGATTGCGCCGAAAGCGGTGTTTTCGCAGGCGGCAGAATCGAAGATTGAGATTTTGATTAACGAACCGATTGGCACGATTAATCCCGATGTTTACGGGCATTTTGTCGAGCATCTCGGCGGCGTGGTTTATGACGGCTTGTGGGTCGGCGAGAAATCGAAAATCAGAAATTACAACGGAATTCGCGCCGATCTGGTTGATTCGCTCAAAAAAATCAAACCGGGCGTCATTCGTTATCCGGGCGGTTGTTTCGCCGATCAATACGATTGGCGCGACGGCATCGGACCGCGCGAAAAGCGTCCGACGAACGTTAATTTTTGGGCTGATACGAATTACAAAGCGCCGGAAAATTACAAAAAACTCGTCGGCGGTCCGCAAAAATACGAATCGAATCACTTCGGCACCGACGAATTCGCTTATTTTTGCAAATTGGTCGGCGCGCCGGTTTATCTAGCGGCGAATTTGCGTTCGCGCGACACGCGCGTTTTTCAGGAATGGCTTGATTACTGCAATTCTCCCGCAAACACGACAACGTGGTCGAAAGAGCGCGCGAAAAACGGTTTTCGCGAACCGCACAACGTCGAATATTGGGGAATCGGCAATGAATCTTGGGGCTGCGGCGGCGATTTTCTGCCCGAAGAATACGCGACCGAATTTCGCAAATTCACGGCGTGGAATCCGACTTACGGCTTGAAATATAAATTTATCGGCTCGGGTCCAAACGGCGCAGACGTTAATTGGACGCGGCGATTTTTTCAGAAATTGACCGAAAAAGGTTCGGGGCAAGTCAACAAACTTTACGGCTGGGCGCTGCATTATTATTCGGGTTCGACGGGCAAACAAATCGCCAATGATTTCGACACGAACGATTGGTACGATTTGATTCAGCGTTCGGATCGAATGGAAAGTTTGATCGAAGATCATTGGCAGGTAATGGGCGAATTCGACCGCGAGCGCAAAATCAAACTTTCGGTTGACGAATGGGGCGCGTGGCACTGGCAAGACCCGGATATGCCCGACGGATTTCTTTACGCTTACGCTTCGACGCTGCGCGACGCGCTGATTTCCGGGCTCAATCTCGACACTTTTCAGCGTCACGCCGACAAAGTAAATATGGCGAATCCGGCGCAGTTGGTGAACACGATTCACTCGCTGTACATCGCGCACGAAGACAAAACTGTCGAAACGCCGAATTACCACGTTTTTGAAATGTATATGCCGCACGCGGGCGCGACCGCCGTGCGAACGGAATTTATCTCGCCGAAAATCGCGTTTTCGCGCTTCGACAGCCAGAAAAGAGAAACGAAAGCGAGTCTTTGGGGATTAAACGGGTCGGCTTCGATCAAGGGAAAAACCGTGACGGTGACGGCGGTCAATCCCGATCACGCCAACGCGCGCGAAACGGAAATTAATCTGAACGGCGCGAAAATCGTTTCCGCATCGGCGCGAGTTTTGTCTTCGACCGATTTGAAAGCGCGAAACACTTTCGCGCAGCCGAAAGCCTTAGTTCCGCGCAACGAAAACGTGACAATTGGTGCGAACGGAAATCTGGTTTATAAATTTGCGCCCGCATCGGTTACGCGGTTAACGCTGACGATTGCTTAAATCAATATGTTGAAACGAACAATCTTTTTATCAATTTTAGCGATTCTCGGCTGCACGGCAATTTTCGGACAAACTCCAAACCCGTCGCCGTCGCCCGGCACTTACGAATTTGAAAAAGC
>SXVE01000006.1 GCA_005790265.1 Acidobacteriota bacterium
GTGTCCTCTGTGGCTAAAATTCGCCCTTAAAAAGTTTCCAAATTCTCGTTTTTGAAAATTTTATCGAGCCACATATTCGTCAATTTTTCCTGAATCGAATTGGCGCGCAAACGGTCGTTCAGATTCTTAAAATCAACGAAATCCAGATGCTGATCCTGATTGAAACACGAGAAAACGAAAAATTCTTCGCCCGTGTGCGGATTGACATGACGCTGCAAACATTGAGCGCAAACTTCCTTCATCATACATTGCATCGGACTGTTGATTGAGCCGATTGCCGTGTGATTCGGTTTCAAAAACGGCTGCAAAGTATTGTGTCTCGCTTCGCGAACGCCGTTCATCATTCGGTCGGAACCGATGGCAATGATGCGGTCAACGTCTTTCAAATCAACGGTTTGCTCGCCCAAATTTCCTTCGGCGTAAGCGATCATCGCCTGGACGATATTGCCGCGAAAATGCGCGTCTTGCGGTCGGCTCGGCTGAATTTCGTCGCCGAAATCCGATGCCCAGACGATTTTGTCCGTCGCTTTTTCGATTTCTTCGCGTTTGAACAAATCCGCGCCGTTTTTGTAGCCGGCGAAATAAATCACTTCGTTTTTATTTTCGCGCAAAGCTTTTGCAATCGAAAACAAAACCGCATTGCCGAGACCGCCGCCTGCTAATAAAACCGTTTCGTTTTCGGGGATTTCCGTCGGCGTTCCGGTCGGTCCCATCACGAGAATTTCTTCGCCTTCTTTCAAAAGCGAAACCATGCGCGACGAAGTTCCCATTTCCAAAACGATCATCGAAAGCAAACCTTTTTCGCGGTCAACCCACGCGCCGGTCAAAGCTAAACCTTCCATCATTAATCGTTTGCCGTGAACAATCGGCGCGGTCGTTTCAAAGTTTTGGAGACGATAAAACTGTCCCGGCTCGAATTTTTTCGCTTGCAGCGGCGCTTTGACAATCACATCAACGATTGTCGGCGTTAAGCGGTCAACTTTGACGACGTAAGCGCGAATTTCTTCATCCAGTTTTGCTTCGAGTTTGTCGAAAATTTGATCTTTTTCGGCTTGCGGCAGTTCGCCGCGCGTCGCTAATTCTTCGGCGAAAATTTCGACGACTTTTGAGTAACCGTGTTTCGCCGAAGCCATTGCTTTCACGACATTTCCGGCATATTGCGGATGATTGTCGCCGTAATAGGAAATCAGTTTTCCGTCCGATTCGTAGCTCGTGAAAAAGCCGATTTCGCCTTTGGCGGCTTCGACGGCGTGAAATTTCCCGTCACCGTTTTTCTCAGCTTTAAACGGCTGGAAAAACTGCCGCCATTCGTCGAGTTTAAATGTTCCCGGTTTTTCTTTTTCGTAAATGACGTTCGGCGAAGTTCCCGCCGCAACGCAGACGGTTCTGGCAGGCAAAGTTTCAAAATCGCCCGCGTTCGAGAATTTGCCGGTTTCCGCGTCGTAGTTTTGTTTCTCGAAAACAAGCGCTTTAATCGCGCCGAATTCGTCGGGAACGGCTTCGGTCGGCGACATTAATTCGACGAAATTAATTCCTTCTTCCAGGGCTTTTTGAACTTCTTCGTGGTTTAAGCGATACGCGGGCGAATCCTGCAAACGCTTGCGATAAACCAAGGAAACGCCGCCCCAAGATTGAATCAGCGGCACAAAATTCGGCTGTTCTCCGGCTTCCGCGGCGCGTTTTCTTTCTTCTCGAATCGCTTTGCCGTGAACGAGAAATTCGGCGAAAACGGCTTTTTCTTCGTCGTCGAAAACTTTCCACGCCGCTTCTTCGCCAATGTCTTCGGCGACCGCTTCAAATTTACCGAGCATTTTTTCGACCTGCACCGGATAATAAGCGAAAATTTCCGTCGCCGTGTCAACGCCGGTCAAGCCGCCGCCGATGACGATTGCCGGTAATCTGACCTGCAAATTGGAAAGCGTTTCTTTTTTGAACGCGCCGGTTAATTGCAGCGCCATCAGAAAATCGCTCGCCTGCCGGATGCCGCGAATCAAATTGTTTTTCATCGGCACAATCGTCGGTCGTCCCGCGCCGGTCGCAATCGCGATGTGATCGAAACCATAATCCCAAGCGTCTTCAATCGTCAAAGTTCCGCCGAAACGCACGCCGCCGTAAGCGCGAAAACGCTTTTTGCGCGACAAAATCAACTGCATCATCGTCAGAAAATTTTTGTCCCAGCGCACGGTGATTCCGTATTCGGAAACGCCGCCGAAACCGGACAAAACGCGTTCGTCCAAATCGTCGGTGATCTCCGCAATATCTTTAATCGGTTTTGGACAAGTTTTGCCTAAATTTCCCGTCCAATCGTCGGGCAGCGGTTCGATTTTCAGACCGTCAACGCCGATCACGCCGAAACCTTCGTTCAAAAGATAATGCGCGAGCGTATAACCGGCAGGACCGAGACCGACGACCAGAACGTTTTTGCCGTTGTAAGGCAATTGATACGGACGATTCGCGTTGAGCGGATTCCAGCGCGTTAATAAATTGTAAATTTCAAAACCGTACGGCAGATTCAAAACGTCGGTCAGCGTCGCGGTTTCGGCGAGCGGAATGTTGACCGGCTCTTGTTTTTGAAAAATACAGCCTTTCATACAATCGTTGCAGATTCTATGTCCGGTTCCGGCGCACATCGGATTGTCAATCGTCACGAGCGCGAGCGACGCAATCGAATCGCCCTGTCGTTTCATCAAATGCATTTCCGAAATCTTTTCGTCGAGCGGACAGCCTTCGGTTTTGATGCCGAGCGGATTGCGTTTCGGCGCGCCGTCTTTTTCGCGCAAACCGGTCGAACACGAATCTTTATCGCGTTCGTGGCAAATCAAACAGTAATCAACTTCGTACAGCGAATCGCGCATCGTGCCGCGATCATCGGTCAATTTAAATCCGTCGCGGCGGCGCATTTCTTCGGTGCGCCCGCGCATAATATTGTGCAGTTTCGGTTCCGGGCGAATCAGATGAACGAGATTTTGATAATCGAGGGCGTGCGGAATTTTGAACGAATACCATTTCTTTTTGCGTCCGTGAAACTGAATCGCCGACCACGCTTCGTAAATTGCGAGCGCGGCTTTAACTTGCACGATTTCGCCGACGCCTTCGGTTTCGACGACGAATTTTTCAAACACTTTGCCGAAAGTTTTGTCTTTCAATTTATCGTAAGCCGCGCTGATTTTGTTAAGCGTTTCCTGCGTTTCGGCGGTTACTTCCAGATTTTTCGCAAGAATCTCTTCCGCCTGCACGAGTTTGTCAACCATATACGAAACGGCTAATTCTTCGTCGTAAATCAAAGTTTCGTCAAACGACGCAAAACCCAATTCGCGAATCGCCTGACCGAGTTCGGCTTCATTAAACTCGGCGATTTTGTCCGCGGGATACTTTTTAATCGCGCGGCGCTGCACGAAAAATTTATATTTCCAAATCGGATTTTGTTCGGTAATCTCGCGTTCGAGATTCTCGCGCTCTTTCGTAATGCCGAACATTTTGGCGATAAATTTGGAAAGATACGGCGCCGAATCAGTCAAGATATTCGATTCGACGCGTTTTTCGTAGCCGTTTCCGTGCGCCGTGATATATTTCGTCAGCGCGTCGTGCAACAGCGGATTATCTTCTTTGACTTCGTTGTAGAACTTTTCAGCCAACTCTTTTAGTTTTACCGCATCGAAAAGGTCAGAATAGCGAAACCCGACAACCCCAAGATCAAAGTCAAAATTTGAAATAATTTGTTCTTTTTCAGAAATTCCTGTCATATAAAATAATTAGCGGACGAATAATTTAAAGATTATGTAAATGAAAAATATATCATTTGCCGAAGTCTTAAACCAAAAGCGGTCAGCTCGGCGAGCATGTAACAATCAACTTAAATGATGAAAATATATACGTTTTTCACCCAACTAAAGTGAAAAACTAAGATGAATGTGTTATAAAACAAGTTTGTCTATATAATCTTTAGAGCAGTTTTTTATTCAAAAATTTACCAAAAAGCAGTATGGAAAGAGATCAGCGGCTAACGCCTTTACCGAACACCGTTATTAATGATTTGCAAACGCCAAATCAAGACTATCCGGCAACTTACGCGCCTTTTTACGATGACGAAACCTTTGATGATAAGCGTTCCATTCGGCAGTATTTTAACGTCGTTTACAAACGCCTGCCGATAATTCTGGCGCTGACGATTTTAACGACCGCCGTCGCCGCTTTTTATATGTATCGGCAGCCTTCGGAGTATCAGGCAATGACGGAAATGATCATCGAACCGCGCAAACCGAAAGTGCAGTCGAGAGAATCAGTTAATATTAATTTCGGTAACGATGCGAATTATTACAATACGCAGCTTCAGCTTTTGCAAAATCCAGATTTGATGAAAGATGTTGTCGTTGCTCTCGGACTGCATCGCGAACCGAATCTTTTCGGTAATCAAAATAAAGGCGTTCTTTCAACTTTCCGCTCAATCTTTTCCAGCGAAAAAAGCGCTGACAACAAAGAAAATTCGCTGCAAATTTTGTCCGATCCGGCAATTGTCACAAACGGCGGCGAACAAATCGCTATCACGCCCGAAGAAAAAGCGCGCACCGAAATGTATGCCGGCGCATTTCTCGGCGGTTTGAAAGTTGATAAAGTTGAGAATACGAATTTAGTAACGGTAACGGTCAAAAGCACTTACCCGGAATTGGCGCCGAAGATTGCCGATCAGGTTGCGCAGACTTTTATCGAACAAGATATTGCCCGCGAAACACAAGGCGCGAAACAGTCTTATGCCGAACTGACCAAATCCATCGAAGAATTAAAAAACGCGATTGCCAGTCAAGAAGCTGAACTCATTAGCTTTATGCAGGGCAGCAATCTTCCTTTACAGGATAACGGCAACGCTTTGTCCGCCAGTATTTTAGGAAACTTAAGCAGTCAGTGGCTCGCCGCAATTGACGAACGGCGCAAAATCGAAGCGAGTTACGAAGGTGCTGTGCGCGCTAATGCCCGTGGTGAAGGCGGTGTGATCAAAGAAATCACTGACAACCGAATTTATCAGGAAGCTGTGCGGTTAAATATTGAGCGCAAAGCTAAATTGCAGGATACGATTCGCGATATTGATAAACAAATCAGCGCGCTCAAAACGGAAAGAGAGCAATTATTGGTTAAATACACGCCTGAATACTTCAAAGTAAAACAAATTGATGCAGCAGTTGCTGATTTGGTAATTAACAAAGGTCGAACCGAGCAGGAAGTCTCTCAAGTAATCGAACGTGATGAAACGAAGACCGAAAGTGACGCCATAAAAGGCGCTTTAGCCGGACTTCGTTCGCAGCTCGAAGCCGCAATAGGACGCGAAAATCAGATTCGCAGCAGCTATATGGCTGAACTGTCGCGCGCAAACGTTCAGGGACAAGCGGAAACTCGCTTAACAACTCTGAAAAGAGGAATCGAAACGCAGCGCACGCTGCTCGACAGTTACACGCAGCGACAAAAAGAGCAGGAATTGGCAATTGACGGCGCGCGTCCGGACAATATTAAAATCTCGACCCGCGCCGGTTCCGCTTATTTGGTCGGACCGCAGCGCACGCGAAATATTATGATCGCGTTTTTGATTTCGCTGGCTGCCGGAATAGGTCTGGCGTTTTTGATGGATTATCTCGATGATTCGGTGCGCACATCGGACGATGTCGGCAGACATCTTGGGCTTCCGACGCTGGCGCTGATTCCGCATCACAACAATACCGATAAACGAAAAACCGCACTCGCGCCGACGAACGGAAACGGAAACGGTTCGATGGCGCTCGTAACGATTAAAGATCGGCGCTCACCGATGGCGGAAGCGTATCGTCATCTGCGCACGTCGCTGTTGTTTTCGTCCGCCGGAAAACCGCCGCAAACGATTCTCGTAACATCTTCGCAACCGGCGGAAGGAAAAACGACAACGGCAATCAACACGGCGATTACACTGGCGCAGTCGGATGTTGATGTCGTAATTATTGACTGCGATTTGCGCCGTCCGCGTCTGCACAGTCATTTCAATATGGAAAACACGCAGGGGTTGACGAACTATCTATCGGGCGAGAAAAATACCGAGCATTTAATCAAAACATTCAAAGAA
>SXVE01000083.1 GCA_005790265.1 Acidobacteriota bacterium
GACTTTTTCGGTTGTTAAATTGAAAAAATAATTTCTGATAATGGAAGTTCTCACCTTCATAATCAGAAATTATTTTTCATGAAGTTCGATGCAATATCGCTTCTATTTATTTTAATTGAACTTCAATAGTTTTATTTTCAACGTCGAGTTCAATCCAGTCGGCATTTTCAGAATTCGGAACGCAGTCTTCGAGGCTTTTTCCTTTAGCGTATCTTCTAAGCGAATATTTTCCAAATTTCAAAACTAAGTCCCACCAATAATCTTTATTTTTATATTGTCCTTTTGGAATGACCGCTCGCAAAGCAATTTTTCTTTTATCGTTAATTGTCTTTTGCGAGTAATCATCTTCCAAATCAGGCATCAAAATTCCGTCGCACCAATAACTTCTTTTGTCTTTTTCAGAAGCATTTTCCAGCGCGTTTGAAATTTCAAATTCAAGATGGATGAGAAAATCCTTATTCAGCATTGTTAGGATGTTTTTGCCATTATTTCTTCAATTTCTTCCGCCTGTTTCGGACAATTAATCGTTAGATTGACGTTGCCGTCTTCGGTGACTAAAACGTCGTCTTCGATGCGGATGCCGATGCCGCGGTATTGTTCGGGCGCGTCGGCGTCGTCGGGCGGAATGTAGAGTCCGGGTTCGACGGTTAAGACCATTCCCGGCGCGAACGGGCGCGAGTTTTTTGCCGCAGCGTCGGTGAAATAGCGTCCGGCGTCGTGCACGTCCAATCCCAAATAATGACCGACGCCGTGCATATAATATTTTTCGTATTTTTTATTTTTGATCAAATCCTGCGTGTCGCCGTGCAAAATGCCGAGCTTTTTCAAGCCTTCGGTCAGCATTTCGATTGATAAATCCTGCCGCTGTTTAATCGTATTTCCTTTGCGCGTGAATTCGACGCAAGCGATTTCGGTTTCGAGAACGATGTCGTAAACTTCGCGTTGCGCTTTGGTGAATTTGCCGTTGACCGGAAAAGTGCGCGTGATGTCCGACGCGTAGCCTTGATAATGTGCGCCCGCGTCAATCAACAATAAATCGCCGTCTTTGAGTTCCGCATTGTTTTCGACGTAATGCAAAATCGTCGCGTTTGCGCCGCCGCCGACGATGGAATTATACGAAACGCCCGCCGCGCCGTTCATCCGAAAATGATGTTCGATAATTGCTTCGATGCTCGATTCGTTCATTCCCGGACGCGCCGATTTCATCGCCAAAACGTGCGCTTCCGCCGCGATGTCCGCCGATTTCTGCATCAATTCAACTTCCGCTTCGGTTTTGTGCAGACGCATTTCGTGAATCAAAATGGTCGGATCAACAATCGTGTGCGGCGGATATGGCGTTTTTAAACGGCGAAATCTCTGCGCCGAAAGATACTGCAAAATTTGCTGGTCAAGTTTATTGTCAACGCCGAAACGATAGTAAAGTTTCTCGTTTCCGTTCAATAATTTCGGCAATTCCGTCGCGAATTTCTCTATCGGCAGAGCCTTCGACGCCGCGTAATTTTTCATCGCGCCTTCCGTGCCTTCGCGTCGTCCGTACCAAGTTTCCATCAACGGGTCGCGCGGGCGCACGAACAGCGTAAACGGATTTCTTTTGTTCGCGGGCGTTATTACCGCAATCGCGTCCGGTTCGGGAAATCCGGTTAAATAAAAGAAATCCGGGTCTTGGTGAAACTTGAATTCCGTGTCGTAACTGCGCGTCACTTCGTGCGCCGCCGGAATAATCGCCACGGCGTCTTTGCCGATGGCTTCGATAAAATCTTTCAGTTGTTGTCGCATATTTTCTTAAACTTTTTCCTTGCCGAAGATTTTAGCGCACGAGCGAAGAAAAGAAAATTAGCCGCAGATGGACGCGGATAAACGTAGATGAAAACACGATAAAGCAAAAGATTTTTCAACTTTTTTTCTGCTTCATATCATTTTTATATTATTAATCTCTTAACTTTCATCCTTCTTTTATCTGCGTCCATTTGTGTTAATCTGTGGTTAATTTCTCTTTTATGGATTTACGAATCACCGAAATTTTTCTTTCCGTCCAAGGCGAATCTTCGCACGCCGGACGACCGTGCGCGTTTGTCCGCTTGACCGGCTGCCCGATGCGGTGTCGCTGGTGCGATTCGGAATACACTTTTACGGGCGGGACGAAAATTCCATTCGACAGTATTCTCGCGCAGTTAAAAGAGTTTAACTGCAATCTCGTCGAAGTAACCGGCGGCGACCCGCTCGCGCAGAAAAACGTCTATCCTTTTATCACGCAGCTTTTAGACGACGGCTACGAAGTTTTAATCGAAACCGGCGGATTTTTTTCCATCGAAAATGTTGACTGTCGCGCGAAAATTATTCTCGATGTCAAATGTCCCGCGTCCGGCGAAGCGGAACGCAATTATTGGGCGAATCTGGAAATATTAGACAAAGAAAAAGACGAAATAAAATTCGTTATCGCCGACTTGAACGATTGGGAATTTGCGCGCGAAATCATCGAAAAATACGATTTACAAACGCGCGCCAAAGAAATTCTAATCTCGCCGATTTTCGGCATCGAAAATCTACAGCAAATCGCCGAAACGGTCGCGAAAAGCAATCTAAAAGTTCGCTTAAATCTGCAATTACACAAATATATTTGGGGCAAAGACGTTCACGGAGTTTAATTTATGACGCACTATCAAAAAATTGTCGCCGTAATTTTTCGCATAATTGGAACACTTATATTTATAGTTAGCTTACTTTTACTGATTTTATCTTTATTGATTTCTTTGCCTTCAACAAATCTGGTAATAATTTTTATCACCTTTTTGCCATATTTGATTGTCAGTGCAGTTTCATTGGGATTGAGTCGAATTTTAGCAAAACTCGTTTGTTATGATTTAGGTGATTTCGATGGGCAAAAATAATCTCTCTATTTGTCTTGTTTCCGGCGGAATGGATTCGTGCGTGACGGCGGCGATTGCGCGCGAGGAAAACCGCGAAATTGCGTTTCTGCATATTTCTTACGGACAGCGTACTGAACGGCGCGAACGACAGGCATTTAACGACATCGCGGATTTTTATGCGGTTGAAAAACGGCTCGACGTTTCGATTGAATATTTGGCAAAAATCGGCGGTTCAAGTTTGACTGACGAAAATATTAAAGTCACCGAAGCCGATTTAGAATCAACGGAAATTCCGACTTCTTACGTGCCGTTTCGCAACGCGAATATGTTGGCGATTGCGACGAGCTGGGCAGAAATTCTTAAAGCGAATGCGATCTACGTCGGTGCCGTAAGCGAAGATTCGAGCGGTTATCCCGATTGCCGACCGGAATTTTTCGCGGCGTTTGAACGCACAATCGAAACGGGAACGCGACCGGAAACGAACATCAAAATTGCAACGCCGATCATTCATTTGTCGAAAGCCGAAATCGTCAAAAAGGGAATCGAACTCGGCGCGCCGCTCGAATTAAGCTGGTCGTGTTATCGCAGCGAAGATTTGGCGTGCGGAACGTGCGATTCGTGCGCTCTGCGTTTGCGCGGTTTTGAACAAGCCGGAGAGATTGATCCAATCAAATACAAAAGTTAATAGTCGTTTTTGCGAATTATCCAGGTCGTCATACAGCGCAAATTCTGCACGTTGGTCGTTTTGATCGGTTCAACCAACATCGCGCCCAAATTTTCGGTCGCGCCAATCAGCATTTCTTCATCAACTAAAAAACGCTCGCTTCCGTCGGGCAGAAAATAGCGGCGTTCGGCGATTCGTTCGATTTTGTTTTCGATCCCGATAGACGAAGCGAGCCGCGCGAAAAACATACCTGAAGGTTTTAGAACGCGCCACATTTCTCGAAGCATTCGGTTGAAATGCGATTCATCTGCCGCAAAATGAAGCACTGCGTTGCTGATAACGACATCGAAACTCGCATCCGCAAACGGCATTTCTTCAATTGTTGAAAGTTGAAAGTTTTCGGGCGGATTTTGCGGCGCGAGCGCCTTCGCCAGATGTCGAACATAATCAACGGCGTCCGCGTTTTGGTCAACGCCGAAAACCCGAAAATTCTGGCGCAGAAAATAAACCAGATTGCGACCGCCGCCGCAACCCGCATCAAGAATTTTCATTTCCGGCGAAAAACGATTTTTCAAAATCTGATCGAACAGATAAATATCAATATCGCCGAAAATTTCTTTTAGGTTACCCATTCATTGCATTTGGATGTTTTCGCTTGAATAAAAAAAATCGAATTACTTTTTTGCTATTATCAACTTTCTTACGGCGCATTATATCTTTCTCCGGCAACGTTCATTTCATCACGCTGTTTTTCGAGATGCGCGATTTTTGCGCGCAATTCAGCAATTTGTGCGTCAATTCTGACGGTCGAAATTGTGTCGTGAGCAATGTATTCGGTGCGGCTCAACCAATGAAAAATTGGAATCATCACAGTCAAAGATGCCGCGACAACCGATAAAACGCCGATCAGACGCAAAACCAAACCGTCATCACCCGAAAGCTCAAAAGCGATAATCGGGCAAATTATCAAATCCAGCGCGAAAATCACGATATAAGCCGCAGCCAGCGACCAGCGAAAACGCTGTGCCAATCGCGCCAGTGACAGAAGCGAAAGCTGTGCGAGTGAAAAAGCGCAGATGAATGAAATTAGAGACAGTTTGAAAATTCCTTCGCCGCCGCTGCCTGAATTTCCCCAAATTAACCAGAAACAGGTAAGTCCGCACAAAGTCGCCAGAGCGATTCCGATTAGCGGAACGATTTTCAGATTGACGGCTCGCGGACTTTCCAAAAACGCTCCGCACGCCAAACCCAAAACGCTCGTGCCGACAACCGTCAGCGTCGTAAACAGGATTTTTCCCTGCGTATCGCCGAATTCACCCGACAGAATCGCCCAAATTCCCATCAGCGCGCTCAGACCAATTGAACAAGTCAGCAAATACAGAAAAAGTTTTTTAGTGTTGAAATTTTCCACAAACGAATTCTAATCTGATTTTTGCCTCAGAGTAAATATATTTTTTAGCTGATCTCCAATCGCTCACGTTTGATTTTCAAACCGTTCAAATTTCCCAGTGCGGCGAACGCGATTTTTTCGGTTTGGAAAAATTCGCGGGCGATTTCCTGCACTTCTTCGACGGTGACGGCTTCGATTTTTTCGAGCGTTTCTTCGATGGAAATTTGTCTGCCGTGAACCATTTCGAGCCGCGCGAGCGTTCCGGCGCGGACGCCCGAATCTTCTAAACCGAGCAGAATCGAAGCGACGGATTGTTCTTTCGTCAATTCGAGTTCCTCGACGGAAATTCCGTTTTTGACGACGGCGCGCAATTCTTTGAGCGAAATATCGAGCACTTGTTCGACCTGTTTCGGCGAAGTTCCGGCGTAAATCGAGAAAACGCCGCAGTCCTGATACATCGCCGCGCTCGCGCCGACCGAATACGCCAAACCTTTTTTCTCGCGCACTTTCTGCCACAAACGCGACGAAGTTCCGCCGCCCAGAACGTTGGAAAGAATGTCGGCGGCGTAACGTCTCTCGTCGCGCGCGTCAACAAACGGCGCGGCGATAATCAAATGCGCCTGTTCGAGATTTTTGTTTTTTTCGATGATAATCGGCGCGGCAATCTGCGGATTTTGGATTTCGGATTTTGGATTTCGGATTTTGTTTGATTGATTGCCGAAAAACTTTTCCGCTAAATCTACGATCTGCCGATGTTCGACGTTGCCCGCCGCCGCGATGATTAAATTCGTCGCGTTAAATGTTTCGGCGTGAAATTTTTGCGTCGTTGCGCGGTCAAACGTTTTGACGGTTTTTGGCGTTCCGGCGATGGAAAGTCCGAGCGCGTGATCGGGAAAAAGTTTTTCGTTGAAAAGTTCGCCGAGCAAATCTTCGGGCGAATCTTCGGTCATTTTTATTTCTTCGATGATAACTTTCTGCTCGCGCTTTAATTCCTTGTCGTCGAAAACCGGATTGACGAGCAAATCAGCCAGCAAATCAAACGCTTTTTCGAGCTGCGCGTCAACGA
>SXVE01000007.1 GCA_005790265.1 Acidobacteriota bacterium
CCGGTGCAGACGATGTTCATATCAACTTCGGCATTGGAATCTTCGGTGTAAGCTAAATCTAAAATCGCCGTGTTTTCGATGATGCCGACGCTGACGGCGGCGACTTCCGAGAGAATCGGCGAATGTTTGATCGAGCCTTTTTTTAACAGTTTGCGGCAGGCGAGCGCGAGCGCGACATAAGCGCCGGTGATCGAAGCGCAGCGCGTTCCGCCGTCGGCTTGAATCACGTCGCAGTCAATCAAAATCTGGCGTTCGCCGAGCAGTTTCGTATCAACGACGGCGCGCAGACTGCGACCGATCAAGCGCTGAATTTCCTGCGTTCTGCCCGACGGTCGCATCGTTTCGCGGTTCGTGCGCGTGTTCGTCGCGCGCGGCAGCATCGCGTATTCCGCCGTCACCCAGCCGGTTCCTTTGTTGCGCAAAAACGGCGGCACGCGTTCTTCGACGCTCGCCGTGCAGATGACTTTCGTGCCGCCGACTTCGATCAGCGCCGAACCTTCGGCGTAGGGCGAAATATTGGCGGTAATTTTCGTGTTGCGGATTTGATCTAAAGTTCGATTATCAATTCGTGTATAACTCATTTTATTTTTTAACCGCGAAACACGCGGAAAACGCGAAATAAAAAGAAAAATAGAAAATAAAAACAGCTTTGCTTTTATTTATCTTCTATTTCATATTTCTTCATCATACTTTTCGCGTCTTTTCGCGTGTTTCGCGGTTAATATTTCTTTTTAATTTTCTAATTTATCAACGCCGAATATTTCGACGGCTTCGAGTTTGGCAGGTTTTGCGCCCAGAAATCTTTCGGCGACGCGGGCGAATCTTTCCGCTGCGTCCGTCACGTAAAAATGATCGAGATCGTCGCACAAACGGCGTTCGCCCGTGATTTTCTGCGGATTCGCCAAGTTTTTTACCGCCAAAAGTCGTTCGGTTTCTTCGGCGCAAGCCTCGCCCGAATCAATGAGTGTAACACGCTCGCCGACCGTTTGCTGAATCACTTCGCGCAAAATCGGGTAATGCGTGCAGCCCAAAACAAGCGCTTGCGGAGCGAATTCGACGATGTTACGCAGATATTTTTCGGCAATCGAAAATGTTTCCGGCTCGTGCGTCCAGTTTTCTTCCGCGAGCGGAACGAACAAAGGACAAGCCGTTTGAACGACTTCGGTTTTTTCGGACGCTTGGCGAATCGAATCGGCGTAAGCGCTGCTCGCGACGGTCGCTTCGGTCGCAATAACGGCGACGCGTGGATTTGCCTCAAATTTTGTGATTTCCACCGCTTTGCGCGCACCCGGACCGATCACGCCGACCACATCAATGCCGATGCGCGCGCGAATTTTCGGCAGCGCGAGCGCCGAAGCAGTGTTGCACGCGACAACGAGCAGTTTAATACCGCGCGCGGCGAGAAACTCGGCGTTTTCAATCGCGTAGCGTTCCACCGTCGCCAGCGATTTGGTGCCGTAAGGCACGCGCGCCGTGTCGCCGAGATAGATAAAACGCTCGTTCGGCAGACGATTGTGCAGCGCGCGATAAACAGTCAAACCGCCGACGCCGCTGTCGAAAATTCCGATGGGCATTTTTACGATGTTTTTAGTTTTCGTGATAATTTTCTCCAGTTTTCGCGAAAATTGATAAATTTTAGCCGCTGAAAGCCAATCTTTAAAATGCGCGACAAATTTTTATTTGATTATCGGCGCGAAAATTTTTATAATTTCAATTACTGGGGGTGGTATTTATATGATAAATAAAAAACACGAGGGTGCGAATTCATAACAACTGGAAAAGTTGCTGAATTTACATTCAACAATTAAATAGAAAAAGGCTTGATGGAATTCATCGAGCCTTTTTCATTTTCGCCGTCAAACTTTTTTTTCGCGCCGCCAAATCAGCTTGTTTTTTTGCTGCCGGCAGTTTTGTTAATCTCGCTGCCGCGCAGGCTTTCCAAGAATCTCGGCAAATGTTTGCTGAAATTTTTTGTTATGCTAAAATAACGCCGTTTTTTCCTGGTCGTATTTATCAAACAGCTCCGAAACGGTTTTTTGTGGAAAAGTTATACCGCATACAATTAGAAAATAGAGAAGATTATTTATACGCGTTCGTCAGCGGAGAATATTTGTCCGCTTCGATTTCCAAGCAGTATTGGGACGATATTGCCGAAGAATGCATTCGGCTCGATAAAACAAAAATAATGATCGTCAAGGATTTTGCGCACAGCGTTTCAGTTACCGAAATGTATGAAATGGGCGTTAATCTGAGTAAGTTTTTTGAAACGAAATTCATCGCTTTTATTGATCGGCGCGGAAATCCCGACATTAATTATTTCGGACAAATGGTGGCGGAAAATCGCGGCGTCAATATGAAAGTTTTTGACAGCGAAGAAGCGGCGGAAAAATGGCTTTCGGCGATTTAGACAATTAGACGATTTTGCGAATCAGCACCGGTATTTTGCGTAAAAATAATGTAAATATTTGCAGCAAAGCAAAAACTTTGTTTGCGTCAAAAAGTTTTTTCCGCGCAGGCGAAATTATTTCTGAAAGTTTGATGAGTTTAGCCGTATCATAAATCATCACAGTAACTCGTGTTCCCCTTTATACGCTTCGGAAAGACAGCAACGCTTCCGAAGCTATTTTTTTGGAATTGTCCTTCCGAAAAACTTACTCTCCTAATTTCCCTAAAACAACAATCTCCTTATAACAGAACGGTTTACGCGTATTTTATTTGTAAAAAAATTTTTAACAAATGTAAATAAATTTGTGCTATTCTCTATTTCATCACGTAAGTTCTTTGAAATGTTCCAGCCAATATTATTCCGTTTTATTTATTCACTAAATAAAAAATAAAAACTTAGGAGTGAACTCAATGCAAAATCACAGCAAGGCTAAATCGCACGTCTGTTTAATAACGTGCGTCATCTTTTTATCGGCTATATCACAAATACAAGGTCAAACTACCTTCAACGGAAGAGCAATCGGAGTCAGAGCCGATGTCTCAGCTGTCGGAGCGGTAACGGTTACAACAGTCGCATCTGACACCGGCAACTTACCATCATCGGGCGGATCTTTACAGGCGAATGTCGCCAATGCTTCCGTAGATTTACTAGCACTTGGAATTACAAATGCCTTAAACACGGGAATAATTGAAACGGCAACTTCAGGCGGAACGGCAGGCGGAACACCGAATTCCGCTCAATCAACGGCGAGAGTCAACGGAACAAACGCCAGTTTAACCGGCATTCCGGTAACGGCAACTGTTTTGCAAAGCAACTCGACTTGCACCTGCGGATCGGGCTGTTCGGGCAGCACGGTGATCACCGATCTCAGAGTGAATAATCTCGCCGTCGCGGTCACGGGCGCGCCGAATCAAATCGTGGAAGTAACAACTTTGTCCGGCATGGTTGTGCGCGTAATTATTAATGAACAAACCAGTCCGTTGCCGGGAACAACTGATATAACGGTCAACGCCCTGCGGATTGTGCTGCTTGATAACATTGTGACGCAAGTTCCGCTCGCTGATATTGTTATCGCTTCATCACAATCAAGCGTCGCTTGTCTGGCTCCGACGGCAGCGAACATTTCAGTCGGCGGACGAATAACGGATTCGTCCGGAAGAGCTATTCCGAGAGCAACCGTAACGCTCGCTGACAGCCGAGGCGAATCCCGATCAGTCATCGCAAATTCTTTCGGTTATTATATTTTCGACGGTTTAACGCCGGGAGAAAGTTATTTTATTCGGGCGGTGCACAAACAGTATTTACTGGCGGAAAAGATTTTCTGCGCGGTTGATGATTCGGAAAATTTACATTTTTCTCTATCTCATCAACAAACAAAATTAACGAACAAAAAGTGAATTAACAACAAAGAAAAAGAGCGGCAATCAATTGATCGTCGCTCTTTTTCTTTGTTAGAAAAAAACAAAGTTTTCTTAAATAATTAAAAATTAATGATGGAGGCGGCGGGAATTGAACCCGCATCCAAGAGTTGCGACCAGTGAAATCTACACGTTTAGTCGTGTTCACTTGAATTTTCGCTTTCGCCGAGCAGGTGAACCGACAAGACCTCGGTGAAAGCTATCCTGACTAACGATTCGCGCGGCGTTCGCAGGCGGAGAACGCGCGCTAGCTTGAACTGGGTTATGCTTCAATCGGTCGCATCAAGCAGACTTCCGTTGAAACACTTGCTTTGGCTAGAATGAACTAGGCTGCAAGAGCTAATTCTTGATTAGCATTTGTTTTTCTTTCAATTTTTTAACGAGCTATCGAAAGCAAGCCCGACGTGCATCCAAAGATCTATACAAGCCCCTGTCGAAGCCTGTCGCCCCCAAAAGTTAAGGACAGTCAGTTTACTGTATTTTGACGGAAAATAACAACACGGAGTTGTCTGTTTTCTAAAACGATTCGGCATTTTCGCTTTTGCTGACCCGCTCAAAAATTCGTCTTATTTATTTTTTACGGCTTTTGCCGAACGAAACGCGCAAGCCGGTCGAGAGCAGAAAATCGTTTCGTTCAGTCTGCAAAACCGGACGGCTGTTGTAACGATTGCCGACGGTCAAATGCCAGCCGAGCCAACTGTTGATGTCGGTTTGCAGCGAAGCGTCGAACAACGCGCGAAAATTGCCGAAACGCGAAATGTTCGGGTAAAAAACGAACCGATTGGTAAAACGCACGCGCGGATTGATTTTGATTTTCGCTTCTTCGCCCAGCAAAAGCTCTGCCGAATTGCGCCGCACGCCGTTCGAGAAATTTTCGTAGTTATTCGTCGCGCCGACGGTTAAATCGAGATTGATTTTGTCCTGACGGATTGCGTGATAACCGGCGCCGCCGCCGAGAACGGCGCGAACGTTTAATTTCTGCGGTTTGTTGTATTCAAAATCGCCCGAACCGAAACCGAACCATTTTTTATTAATGTCAACATCGTGCCGTACGCCCGCCCAAACAGTCTGCGCCGTCGTTCTTTTCGTGCCGCTCGTCCAGTTCTGCACTTGCAGCGCGTTTACATACGCGGTGAATTTATTGTTCGGCGTTTCGCGCACGCCGCGAAAACCGGCGCTGAATGTGCGCGTATCGGAGTTTCCCGCCGTCAAACTGAATCCGGCGTCAACCGCTCCGCTCCAAAAATCGGTTAGTTTTCGGTCGCGCAAACGCTTTTGTTCAATTTCGTATTCTTCCTGTTTCTGCGCGGTGCGAACGGCTTTGATTTGCTTTTTTTCGACGGGGATTTTCTCTTCTTCGCCGGTTTGCAAAAATAATCTGTCTTCCTCGGCGTCCATTTTTCCGCTCACGATATTGCCGTCGTCAAGCGTAACGCTCAACGGTTCTTCGGAAATTATTTGCGCGACCGCCGACCATTTTATTTTGACGGTTCCCGCCGCTTCGGTTTGAATAATAATCGAATCGCCGTCTTTCTGAACGATTTTTCCGCTCAAACGGTCGCCGTTATTCATCACCACTTTATCGGCGAAAATTGCTGTGTGAAATATTGTGATTAAAATCAGGCAGGAAACGATTAACTTCAGCACTTTGTAAAACTCCGACGGAGAACTTTTGAATTGTTATCTAAACGGCGAAAAAATAATTTAAGTTTATGAGTTTAACAAACTATGCGAGTTAAAGTGAAACTTTAAGCATTGAAAGTTTTCGCTTTCGCGTTTTGAAAATTCGGCTGCAATTCCAAATAATCAACGAGCTTTAAAAAATCCATTCGCGGATACGAATAACGCCCGACCGAACGAAATGCAAGCTGCGGTTTCGTGCCGTCGAACAGATGAAACCCCCAATACATCAGTTGTTTACTGAAGCGAACGGCGCATTCGGTCGGATCAATATAATGAATTCTAGAATCGCGCTCGCTCATTTGTTTGAATTGAGTTTTCAAAACCTGATTTAATAAAGTGTTGCGATTGTCTTCGTCCGATTGCAGATTATTAATCAAAACGTGCAGCTGCGCGTCTTGATTTTCGCGGCGAATTAATGCGAAAGTTCGTTTAATCACGTCCGCGTTTTTGTTGATGCCGAGCGGATTGAGAGTCGTCGGCACGATGCAGTAATCGAATTTTTTGATAAATTCTTTCGGGTTTGCTTCAAATTCCGGATTGCAGTCGCAGACGACGATTTTCGTGTCGCGGTAATCGCCTTCGTCCCATTCGTCTTTGGTCAAAACCGAAATCACCGAGCCGAGATTTCCTTTCGTCGCCGGCAAATAAACGCCTTCGCCGAGAAGTTTACGCAAATTCTGCTGATGATCGAGATCAACGAGCGCGACATCATAACCGTTGAGCGCGAACGCGCCCGCCAAATGCGCCGAAATCGTCGTTTTCCCGACGCCGCCTTTGCAGGTAAAAACGCCGATATAAACGGTTTTTTCGCGTTCTTCGGGAGCGTCGAATTTTTCGCAGTCGAAAATCAAATCGTGCCCACGCATCAGCGCGAGCCGCAGATTTTTTATTTTTTCTTCGCGCAGATAAGCGTAAACCGATGAAGTAAAACCGCTGGTCGAAATCAAGATTCCGTCATTGAGATTTTTGTGGTTCGGCTGATTTAAGAAATCGAGAAATTTTTCGATTTGTCCTAAGTGAACTGTCGCGCGCTGGTTGCGAATCTGCAGATTCGCCCCGGATTTTTGCAACGCACATCTTGGTTCAGGCAGCGCCACTCCCGCCGACCCTTGCAGACCCGCGCCTCCTTCACCGCGACCTCGCTTAGTCGCGCGAACCCTGCACCACGCGCATGGC